>CAMWTD010000112.1 GCA_947177085.1 uncultured Desulfovibrio sp. | reverse complement strand
AGTTTGTCGTTCATGGGCTTTGCTTTTTCCGTTGTGTTTCGTGAGCTGGCCGGATATACTTTTTTCACCAATTCCCCCGAGTCCCCTGAAGGAGTCTTTTCAGGGGCGTAAGTCCGGGTTGAGCGCGATCCCCGCCCTGAGCTGGTGGAAGAATTGAGGCCTTTGGGGTACGGCAAGGGAAACGACTGCTTGTCGTCGTAAGCAGGGACACAGGTTCGCAAACCATCCCTGGCCCCGGAGGCTATTTTTTTCGACAAAGGGTACGCGCTCACTATCCAGTTTCTTTCTTTCCTATCCCAGTCCAGACGCACGGCAGCCTCGCCAGACGGGTGAACGATGTAGGCGCGTCCCGGATAGTCCGGCCTCCTTTCCACCTTCCCTTCTGCAATGAGCTTTGGCAGCCCCCGAACGAAGGCTTCCCCGTCGAGACCTTGGGCATTTCTCTGCTCGATGATGTGCGCGAGCCCGAAGCCCCTTTCCCCGCCCTTGCCATAAGGCAGGTCGATGTCACCCAACCCCTCCTTCTGGAACGCGCCCGGCACATGACCTGTCTTTACCTTCAGCAGGTGCTCAATGGCCTCTGCGGGCTTGCCGGAATATTCCGGGAAGGCTTTGCCGAAGGGCGTATCCGCTGAAGCGGACTCCCTGATTTTCTCGCCCACCTTGCCCTTGGGCTCGCCCTCTTTGTTCAGGGGGATGTGCGCGCCGTTGACGGTGATCCATTCCGGCTCATCCGCGTCCAGCGCAAAGAGGCGGTCGAGAAAGCCCGCGCTCATTCCCCGCTCCTCTCGGCCCGACGCAGGGGCGAATCCGGCGCTTGCTTGGCCGCGTTCATGGCCTCGGCGCTCCGGGCCGTCATGCGCTCCACATAGGGCGCGGCCGTGCAGCCGCAGTTGATTTCCTCGCCGGGGAAGATGTACTCGCCGTCAATGAGCAGCCCTTCGGAAAGCGGGAAGATCTTGCCGTCCGCCTCGAGGTGTGAGGGGCGCGGATGCTTGGCCCGGCTCGAGTGCCGCCAGATTGCCATTTCCACGCCCGCGTCCTGCATCCGCGCGCGAGATATGGAGGCCGATGCCTTGTTGTTCTGGTCACGGGCGATGAGCAGGGCGCGGTCGCGGGCAACGTCGTAGCGGTGCTCCAGCTCGTCCGTGAGGGTGGCAATGTCGCGCCCGGTGCGCACGCTGCGCATGACAAGGCCCTCGAGCTCAGTAAAATACTTCTCCGGGATGGACTTGATGAGGGCCACATTTTCGGCAATTACCGATTGCAGCACGTTGTTGACGTTGCGGGTGATGCCCTTCATGCCCACGGTGAAGCCGAACATTTCCGAGAGGCTCGCCTTGGTGCGCGCCGTGGCCCCGCTGTTGGCGCGGGCGGCGAACCACTCCGCATAGCCCTGCGCCTTTTCGTCGATGATGGCGCGGTGGCGGCGCATTTGCTGCCTGAGGCGGGCCAGCATGTCGCGGGCGGGGCTTGCGTCGTCAGCAAGGGCCATGGCCCCATCCGTTGCCATGAGCTTTTCCACGCGCGGAAGCTGGCGCTTGTACTCGGCCATGAGCCAATAGACCGTGGAACGGTGCATCTCCGTCACCAGCGCCACGAGCTTGTCCGCGTACTTGCGGCGCAGGCCCACATCGGCCTTGATGTCGCGCCCGCGCAGCGCCCGGCGGTTCATGGCCCGCGCCCTCATTCCGGCACCTCGCCCGCCCGGTCAGTGTCCGGCGTGTCGGCATCGGGAAGGCCGGGGGCGATGAGGTCCGCGTCCGGCGTGTCCACGGGCTCGGGAACGGCGTCGGGGTCGATGCCCGCGTATCGGCCTTCCTCGTCGCCGGAAAGGGCGGCGCGGACTTCCTCCTGCCCGAGGATGCCCCGGTCGAGGTAGATGGCGTCCGTATCCGCCTCGAGCTTCGCCATGTCCGCGCGTTCGCGCTCGGTAAGCGCCCACAGGCTCGGCCATGAATAGGCCACGTCGGCCCGAAGCTCCCCGAACAGGCTGAACTGCATGGCGCGGGACAAAAGCTCGAAATTGCGGCCGAACATCTTTTGCCGCTGGCTTTCCACATGGTCGTAGAAAGAGCGCATGTCGCTCTCGCCCGTGGCGTTCATGCCGGAAGGCGATACGCCCAGGAACTTCACCACCGGGATGCCCCACACCACGGCCAGCATCTCGAGCGCCTGGCGCACGATGTCGGTCACGCCCGTGAGCGGCGTGTTGACCTGCACGATGTCCTCATCTTCCTGCGAAATGGCGAACACGCCGTCATTGTCGCGGTGCTGGGCGAGGATGCGGATGCGGCGGGAAATGCCGCTTTCGTCGTCGCCGTAGAGCAGTTCGTCCGTATTGGTCTTGAGGATGGTGAGGCTGAACTTCTTGAGCAGCCGCCCGGCGCTTTCGCGGTCCTCCGTGAAGTGGAGGAGGTAGTCGAGCGCAAGCTGCACGCTGGGCACGCCGAAAAAGTTGTAGGCCGGGCGCAGGATGACCGGGAGATCGCCTGTGGTGAAGTGCAGGAAGCGCGAGGCGTGCGCCTCGCCGCTGCCGGCCACGAACCACGAGGACGGGCGGAAATAGTCACTGGCGAGCGGCTGCGTGGAATTGTAGGCGAGCGGGCCCACGCTGAAGGGCTCCACGGGGATGAGCGCCTCAAGGCCGCCATCCCGGAAAAACTCGGGGCTGAGGCTGATGCCGCCCGCAAGGTTCGTCACGTCCTCACCCCGGCGCTTCAGGAAGAGCAGGCCTCCCCCGAAGGCCCCGCACATGACGGCCATTTCGTGGAAGCGGGCGACAACGCCGAGCCGCTCCATCTCGGCGTTGAGCTGGTCGGCGGCGTCCGCGCTTTCCTGCCCGGCCGTGCCGATGAAGTGCGGGAAGTTGCGCGTCATCTCGTCCGCCGTCACGGTCACGCCCCGGCGCATGAGGCCGTCCTGCATGAGTTCGGCGCAGCGCGGGTAGCCGATGAAGCCGCTCAAGGAAGCGAGGCTCGCCCCGCAGAATGTGGAAATGCCGGGCGAAAGGTAGGACCCGGGCACATCGGCCGCGCTGTCCTGCGCAAGCCCGAGAGACGCGGCGAGACGGGCGCGGTAGGCGGCGTCGTCCATGGCGAGCGTTTTGGCGGGCGCGAACACGTCCGCCAATGCCATGCGGGGCGCGGGGGTAGGCTCGGGCACACGCAGGACGCGGCGCACGGTCTCCATGATGCCTTTCTTCCTAGCCATGCAGCATCCCCTTCCCGGCCTTGCCCCGGATGACGGGCTCGAGCGCATAGCGCAAGGCGTCGATGCAGTGATTGTACTTGTCGATGATTTGCGGAAGCACCTCGCCTGTGAGCGGGTCCGTGCGATAGCTGTAGAGGCGCATTTCCTCGGCCGTGTGGGCGCAACCCGGGTGCACCACGATACGGGAAAAGCCGCGCATGACCGCGATGCCCTCCTCGATGCTGCCCGGCCACTTGCGACACGGGCGTATCATCCAGCCACGGCGGCGCAGGGAACGGATGATTTCGGGCCGGGCATTGTCCGCGCGGATGAGGTTCTTGCGCGAGTCGGGCACAAGCGCGAAGAGGCCGTCAAGGTCCTCCAGCTCGAGGCCCTGCGCCCATGCCTCGTCGGCGATGTAGAGCACGTTGTCGCGCACGAAGCAGCGCACCAGCGTCGTCGGGTCCACGGCAAAGCCCCAGTCCGCGCCATAGAACCAGCGCGCGGCGGCGGGCGGCGTGAAGTCCTCCACCACCCACTTGCCGCAAAAGACCTGCGCCTCGGAAATGACGCGCGGCTCGCCTTCCCATATCCAGTTGTAGCGGTCCGGGTCGGTATCGCGGCAGGCTCTGCGCTCAAGGTCCAGCGTTTCCGGGAAGTACGGGTTGTCCTGCCAGCCGACTTTCACCACCACGGAGTCCGGGCGCGGATGCTCCACAAATTGTGTCCATGTGGGGTCGTCGGGGCTGCCCGGGTTGAAGCTGACCCAGATTTCCGAGCCTTCGGCGCGGATGGTGGGGATGAGCAAATCCCAGCTTTCCTGGCTGACCTTCTGCGCCTCCTCCACCCAGCAAATATCCACGCCCTCGAGGCTCTTTATCTCGCTCACGTTGTGGCGCAGGCCCCGGAACAGGAACTCGGAGCCCGTGGCCGCACAGGTGATTTGCGTGCGCGTGATGTCGAAGTAGCCGTCCAGCCGCATGGCCGCTATCTGGTCACACAGCAGGCGGTGCACGGAGTCGGCGATGGAGACCTGAAGCTCGCGGGCGCAGAGGATGCGCACCTTGCGCTGAAGAGCCAGATAGAGCAGCACCCGCGCAAAGGCCCACGACTTGCCGCCCCCACGCCCCCCGTAAAAGACCTTGTAGCGAGCAGGCTGGAAGAGCGGCTCCATGCACTCGGGCAGGGCGAGGTCAAGGTCCATGGCCGCGTTCATGCGTCATCGTCCTTGTCGCGCTCTGGCGGCCGCACAAAGCGCACCGTGACGTTGAGCTTGCTCATGCTGCCGTCGGAGCTGGTATTGTCCACCGTCACCTTGTCGCCGTACATACGCGGCCGCATTCGCGCGAGCCGCCACTTGCGGGAATCGAGCAGGGCCCGGAAGGCCTGGGGGTCGAGAGTTCCGGCGCGGCACTCGGCCTCCAGCTCCGCCATTTCGTCGAAGTGGGCGTCGGCCTGGGCCTCGCGTGCGCGCGCGTACTGGTCCGCGAGCTCGGCGTCCTTGTCCCGTTCCCGTAAGAACGTAGGGCGCGTAATCCCCACAGCTTCACATGCCTTGCGCAAGCTCTGGCCGCCGGCCACGAGTTCCAGCACCTTGTCGATTTCTTTCTTGCGCTCTGTCATCACACACACCTTGCCCCCCGAAAGGACGAAATTGCGGCGGCCTGTCTCTGCAGCCTCATGGGCAACCCTTGCGCGAATTATCGGGCCTGCGGAGCACTCCCGACCGCTTCCCCGTGAGGGGCGCTGGCTTCCCGTCGTCGAAGTGCCAGCCTTTCAGGGACCGCGCCCGTTTATCCGTTACGCCCGCCCAGGGGCCGATCGGCGCTCGGGGGGTGCAGCGCCGCGCAGGTTGAAAAAGTTTTGCCGTGGTTATTGCTTTGCGCCACGCAACAGAATCTTGAGGTCGCTCTTCATGTCTGCGAGGGTTTCCTGGATGACGCCAAAATTCGCTTCCAGGCGGATGATGCGCTTTTCATGCTCTTCCGCCTTGGTGGTGTTGCTTCGGATTTGTTCGCCCTTTTCCATCTCATGCCGGGCCGCGTCCCGCTGGAGGATGGCGATTTTCTCCTCCATGAGGGCTGTCTGGATTTTGTTATTCACCAGCCCCCCGCCAACGGTAACGCCCAAAGAGAGGAGCAGGGAGAGCAGGGGTATCCACCCTTTGGCCAGCGTTTCCTTGAACTTCTGGTCCATCCTAGAGCCCCAGAAAGATGCCCGAGAGCCAGCCGCCATCGAGCGACGGGAACTGGTAGTGCGGGAAGTGGTAGGACAGGATGGGATAGGCGAGGAAATGCCAGACCACGAGGAAACCCACGATCCAGCCTAGGCCCTTGGTTCCTTCGCGGGCCTGCGTCTTGGTGACTTCCTCCCCGTCCGGGGCCACGGTGGTGACTTTCTTGACAAAAATCCCGGCGAGCGCGCCGCCAATCGTCTTGAGGATGCCCATCAACACAACTCCTTGAGCAGGCGGCCTTCGATGGCGCGGCGCTGCGCGTATTGGCGGAAGCCGTGGATGAGCTCGTCCGCGGCCTTGCACCAGTTCTGGGTGGTGAGATACTGCCACGTCTTCGGCCAGTCGCGCCGCACGCCCGTACATCCCTTCTGGAAACAGCAGGAGAAGACCACGGCCTGCGCCTGCTTGGGCAGGTCGTCGAAAGGCACGGCGGAATCCCGGTCATAGGCCGGGCGGACGTAACGGTTGAGATAGCCCGCGTGCACGGCGTGGTCGGTTGCCGTGGCGTCGGCCTCGGAAATGACGAGGGGCGCGGAAAAGAGCTTGTTGAGGGCCGCGCTCTTCTTGAGGCCCAGATAGGGCGTGAAGATGCGGATGATGGCCTCGGCGAGGCCGTAGCCGCGCAGGGTGGCGGCGTCCGTCTGGCCTAGGTCGCAGCCCGTGGCGATGGTCACCCCGGAAGCGCCCATGGCCGTGAAGGCCGCAGGGTCCCCCGTTGAGGGGAATTGCACGCCCAGCGGGTCGATGCCAGCGGGGCCGATGTAGTTGCGCCCCTTGCCGTCGGAACGGCGATTGGACGGCACATAGCCGCGGCGCTGGCGCGGGCCCTCGACGCGGTTGAGGAAGTCGGAAATATAGGCGATGTCTGCCACTGGCTTGCTCCCGGATTTGAGAGCAAGTGTAGCCTGTCAGGCGGGGGGGGTGTTATGCGTATTTTAACGCACTTTACCGTACTTCTCAGGAAAGCAGGCTTTTGCCACGCGCATGGTCCAAAAGTTCCTGCCGGAGAGCGAACACATTACGGCGCGTGGAACCTTCGCCATACTCACAGCGGATAGGATACTGAGCCCGCTGAATCGCATCGCGCTTCATGCCCAGAAATCTCTCGATCTCTTTCCAGCCGCGCAGGATTTCCGCTTCAGGCACGCTTTTTCCTCTTCGTCATATGCTCGCCATTGACGAACCGCATGGCCGTTGTTGCCACGTCCAGCGCCTCGTCAAGCCGGCGGTCGTGGCTTTCATGGGTCACGGCATAGCAGAGCTCATGGAACTCGCGGCTTATGACGCGCACAGCCTCAAACCTGTCGCCGGCGAAGACGGAATGCTTCCGGCGGGCCTCCTCCAAGCGCCGCGCCAGCATGAAGAGATTCTGCTGCCCGCGGCCGAGGTCGCCATTGCCGAAGGCCAAAAGCGCCCGGCGGTAGCTCATGGGCTGTTCAGGCTCTGCGCTCATTTTCTCTCGTCCCTCGCTCATGCCAGCACTCCCTGCACCATTGCCGCGGGCATCTGCCGGATGGTCACGACCGCCTTGCCGCCGGGGAGCACCGCGCCCCACACGAGGCGCAGGTCCTGGATCTGCGAGTCATCTGCCCACACGCCCGCCTCGGTAAGGCTGTCCAGAAGCGCCTTGGCGTAGTTGTCCACGTCGCGCCGCCTCTTGTCCGGGGCGTGAAGAGCCACATAGAGGCGGCAATTACCCATGATGGGCCCGGGCTGCTGGCCGAGTTGGATACGCACCGCCCGGCCCACCTTGCGCTTGAACGCCTTTCCGGCGGCGGAAATATACGTCTGAACGTACTTCCTCCCTGCCTTGGTTTCCGCGATCCTGTTCAGCCAGTAGTGGTTCACGCTGGGCGGGAA
>CAMWTD010000111.1 GCA_947177085.1 uncultured Desulfovibrio sp. | reverse complement strand
TTCCTGTAATACTCGCTTTGCTCGTCAACGGGCACGGAGCTTCGCGCAGCCATCCGGTCGAAGCACCCGTCTTTCGATTCTCTCCAGACGTGATTAAGGAACAACTGTTAACTGTATTGGGGCGCATGACCTCCCCGGTGTGGTGCTGTGGGGGACTTGGGGCCGGAGCCCCGCGCTCACCAAGTCTACGTCAGGCCCGCTTCGCAGGCAATGCCGCCGCGCGGGCCGCGTCCTCGCCCATGCCGCGCAAAAAGGCCACGAGGTCGCGCACGCCATGCGCCCGGCAGGAAAGATAGGCGGCTGTGTATTCCTGGTGCGTGAGGCTTGCGCCGAACACCGGGTAACGGCGCTCCCGGCTTGCGAAGCCGAGGCCGAGGCGCGGCCCGAGGGCCGGATGCAGCGGCAGCCAGAACTCCTCCTGCGGATGCGCATAGGCGCGCCGTACGCTCTCGGGCAGCGGGCCGAGGCCGAGCAGGCGCAGCAACTCCTCCGCCACATGGAAGACGAGGATGCGCCCCGGGTGGTTCACGGTGAGAAACAACTGCTCCTCGCGCCAGCGCTCGCGCAGGATGTGGGCGGTGCGGATGGGATCGTCCGCTTCCTTGGCCTCCTCCCGGGCCAGCGAGTCCTCGGCCACCGCCTCCATGTCGCCCAGAAGCGCCGGCTCGCCCCTGAGGTAGAGGCGCAGCGCGTCCTCCGGGGAAAGCCCCGCGCCGAGCAGCCTTTCCAGCAGGCTGTCGGCGAAGTCGATGCCCTGAAAGGCATTGGTCCAAAATGGCCAGTAGCCCTTGAAAAAGAGGTTGGGCAGGATGACGGCCTGGGCTTTGGCCCCGAGGCGCGGCAGGAGGCGCTCCGTGGAAAGCTCGCCCCAGCGCGGGGCGAGCCGCTGGTGCAGGAAAAGGCCGCAGGCGGCGAGGTCCTTGTCCGCCACTTCCTCGCGCGTGTAGTTGCAAAGCTGGCGGATCTCGAAATGCCGCGCGAAGGCCGGGGTATTTTCCAGCAGCGGGCGCAGGGCGTCGCCCTGGCAATTGGCGTGGAGGATGCAGAGGGACTTGGCCATGGACGGGGCTGTGCGCTGGGGGGAGCCTATTCCATATAGGTGGCGCTCTGGCTCGCGCGCTCGCTCACGCTCACGCTCACGAGGCGCACGTTGGCCGCCTGCGGGTCCGGGCTTTGGGCGAGGCGCCTCGCCACGTCCCGGAAGATATGCCGCGCCAGGTTTTCCGAGGAAGGATTGATGACGTCAAAGGGCGGCGTTTCGTTGAGCATCCGGTGGTCCAGCCCGGCGAGCGTCGCCCTGAGCGCGCCCTTGAGCGTGCCGAAATCCAGCAATATTTCCGTGTCCGGGGCCAGTTCCGTCCCTTCCACGCAGAGCTCCACGCCGAAATTGTGGCCGTGCGGGTTCTCGCACTTGCCCCGGTAATGCCGGAGCGCGTGCGCGGCGGCGAACTCCTCGCGCACGGTAAGCCTCCAGAGGCCGCTCATCCCACTATCCACCACATGACGCAGGCCGAGATAAAGGTCACGACGATGGCCGTGACGATGCGCATGTGCTGGTTCCACTCAAAGGGCGAGTGTTGCGGCTCCATCTCCATCGCGCCTTCGGGCTCGTTTTCCGAGGGCCGGGAAGGCACGAAGAGGCGTTCCAGCCACGAGAGAAAGGACATGATGCCTCCGCGCGCTCATGCCGGGCGGCGCGCCCCGGCAAGAGGACGCGCCGCCCGGAAGCGCGCTAGTTTTTGATTAGCTCGGCCTTGAGCGGTTCGCCGTAATAGGCCTTGCGGTAGAGTTCCTTGAGCTCGGAAATGAGCGGATAGCGCGGGTTGGAGACCGTGCACTGGTCGTCGAAGGCGTGCTCGGACATCTCGTCGAGCTTGGCGAGGAAGTCGGCCTCCGCGATGCCCGCGTCGCGCAGCGACTTGGGGATGTTGAGGTCGCGTTTGAGCTGCTCGATGGCCCGCACGAGGCGTGCGGTCTTTTCCGCCCGGGCGTCCGGGCCGTCGCCCTCCACATCGTCGGCGAGGTGCAGCATGTCCGCGATGCGCGCGTAGCGCCCCTTCACCCAGGGATACTTGTACTGCGGCAGCATCCCCTGCTTGGTGGGCGTGTCCGTGGCGTTGTACTCGATGACGTAGGACAGCATGATGGCGTTGGCGAGGCCGTGGGGCAGGTGGAAATACGAGCCCAGGGTGTGCGCCAGCGAATGGCAGATGCCAAGGAAGGCGTTGGCGAAGGCCATGCCCGCCATGGTGGCCGCGTAGTGGATCTTCTCGCGCGGCACGAGCCTGTCCTCGCCGCCTTCATAGGATTTGCGCAGGTACTTGAAGACGAGGCGGATGGCCTCCATGGCCTGGCCGTCGGCGAAGTTGGTGGCGAGCGTCGAAGTATAGGCCTCGATGGCGTGGGTCAGCACGTCGAGCCCCGCGTTGGCGATGAGCGAGGGCGGCAGATCCATGACGAATTCCGGGTCCACGATGGCCATGTCCGGCGTGAGCGCGTAGTCGGCCACCGGGTACTTGACCCCGGTCTTGTTGTCCGTGATGACCGCGAAGGGCGTGACCTCCGAGCCCGTGCCCGACGTGGTGGGGATGGCCACCATGAGCGCCTTCTTGCCGAGCTCGGGGAAGGAGACCACGCGCTTCCTGATGTCCATGAAGCGCAGGGCGATGTCCTCGAAGCGGATGTCCGGCTTTTCGTAGAGCAGCCAGATGATCTTGGCCGCGTCCATGGGCGAGCCGCCGCCAAGCGCGATGAAGAGGTCGGGCTGGAAGGCGTTGACCATGTCGAGCGCCTTGCGCGCGGTGTCGATGTCCGGGTCCGGCAACACGCCCGAGAACACGCGCACGTCCATGCCCATGCCCTCCAGCACTTCCTGCACCTTGTGGACGTGGCCGAGCTTGACCATGGTCTCGTCGGTGATGATGCAGGCGCGGCGGCGGTCGGAAAGCTCCTCCAGGGCCGGCTTGAGCGCCCCGAGCTTGAAGTAGATCTTGGAGGGCACGCGGAACCAGAGCATGTTCTCCCGCCGCGCGGCCACGGTCTTGACGTTCATGAGGTGCTTCACCCCGATGTTTTCGCTCACGGAATTGCCGCCCCAGCTCCCGCAGCCCAGCGTGAGGGACGGGGCCACGCGGAAGTTGTAGACATCGCCGATGGCGCCCTGGGCCGCCGGCATGTTCACGAGGGTGCGGCCCGTGGTCATGGTGTCCTCGAAGGCGCGGATATGGGCGTCGTTGGTCTCGCGGGTATAGAGCACGGAGGTGTGCCCCGCGCCGCCCAGTTCCACGAGCTCCTCGGCCGTGGCGAGGCAGGCCGCGTAGTCGGGCCTGCGATAGAAGCCGAGCACCGGCGAGAGCTTTTCATGCGCGAAGGGGTCGTCGGCGCGCACTTCGTCGCGCTCGGCCATGAGCACCTTGGTGCCCTCGGGCACGGTGATGCCCGCCATCTCGGCGATGCGCTCGGCCGACTGGCCCACGATGGCGCTATTGAGCGCGCCGTTGACGAAGATGGTTTTCGCGAGCTTCTCGGCCTCTTCCTTGTCGGCGAAAAAGGCGCCGCGCCGGATGAATTCCTCGCGCACGGCGTCGGCCACCGGGGCCTCGGCGACCACTGTCTGCTCCGAGGCGCAGATCATGCCGTTGTCAAAGGTCTTGCTGAGCAGGATGGAGTTCACCGCCATCTTGATGTCGGCCGTGGCGTCGATGATGACCGGCGTGTTGCCCGCGCCCACGCCGATGGCCGGCGTGCCGGAGCTGTAGGCCGCGTGCACCATGCCCGGGCCGCCCGTGGCGAGGATGAGGTTGATGTGCGGGTGGCTCATGAGGGCCTGGGTGAGCTCGGGCGTTGGCTCCTCGATGCAGTCGATGATGCCCTCGGGGGCCCCGGCCTCCACGGCGGCGCGCAGGATGGTCATGGCCGCCTCGCGGGTGCTCTTTTTGGCGCGCGGGTGCGGCGAAAAGATGATGCCGTTGCGCGTCTTGAGGGCGAGCAGGGCCTTGAAGATGGCCGTGGACGTGGGGTTGGTGGTGGGCACGATGCCGGCCACGAGCCCGAGCGGCGCGGCGATCTCCCGATAGCCGGAGACCGGGTCGTCCTCGATGACGCCGCAGGTCTTGCTGTCCTTGTACTTGTTGTAGATGTATTCCGAGGCGAAGTGGTTCTTGATGACCTTGTCTTCCACGATGCCCATGCCGGTCTCGGCCACGGCCATCTTGGCGAGCTCGATGCGCCTGGAGGTGGCCACGGCCGCCGCATGCTGGAAGATCTCGTCCACCTGCTTCTGGTCGTACTGGGCGAACTTGGCCTGGGCGGCGCGTACGCGCTCCACCATGGCGTCGAGCTTTTCGCGGGGCGTAAGCTCGGCCGGGGCCTTGGTTTTTGCCGTTTCGGTTTTCTTGCTCATGGTATCCTCTCAAGTGGTGGCGCGCCTTCAGGCGAGCTTGCGCAGGCGCGCGATGGCCTCTTCCGTATCCGAGGGCGAGCCGAAGGCCGTGAGGCGCACATAGCCCTCGCCGCTGGCGCCGAAGCCCACGCCCGGCGTGCAGACAAGGGCCGCCTCGTTGAGCAGGCGCTCGAAAAAGCCCCAGGAATCCATGCCCTTGGGCACGCCCACCCAGATATACGGCGCGTTCACGCCGCCCAACACGGGCAAGCCCATGCCGGCCACGGCCTCGCGCAGCAGGGCGGCGTTGCGCTGGTAGCCCCGGATAACGTCGCGCACCTCGCGGCGGCCGTTTTCGCTGTACACGGCGGCGGCGGCCTTCTGCACGATGTAGGGGCAGCCGTTGTACTTGGTGCACTGGCGGCGGTTCCAGAAGCCGTTGAGCGCCACGCGCCCGCCCTTGCCGTCGTCCACCATGAGGCTTTCGGGGATGACGGTATAGGCGCAGCGCAGGCCCGTGAAGCCGGCCGTCTTGGAAAAGCTGCGGAACTCCACGGCCACGTCGCGCGCGCCCTCGAGCTCGAAGATGCTGTGCGGCACGTCCGCGTCCTGGATATAGGCTTCGTAGGCCGAATCGAACAGGATGACGCAGCCATGCTCGCGCGCGTAGTCCACCCAGCCCTGAAGCTGGGCGCGCTTGAGCACCGTGCCCGTGGGATTGTTGGGATAGCAGAGATAGATGATGTCCGGCCGCGTTTCGGGATAGGCGGGCACGAAGTCGTTCTCGCGCGTGCAGGGGAGGTAGATGATGCGGCTCCAGTGGTGGTCCTTCCAGTCGCCCGCGCGGCCGGCCATGACATTGGAATCCACATAGACCGGATAGACCGGGTCGGTCACGGCGACCACGCTGTCCGGCGCGAAAAGCTCCTGGAAATTGCCCACGTCGGACTTGGCGCCGTCGCTCACGAAGATCTCGTCCGGCCTGATATCCACGCCGTGGGCCTTGTAGTCGTATTCCATGATGAGGTCGCGCAAAAAGGCGTAGCCCTGCTCGGGCCCGTAGCCGTGGAAGCGCGCGGCGTCGCCCATGTCGTCCACGGCCTCGTGCAGGGCGTTGACGACCGCGGGCACGAGGGGCCGCGTCACGTCGCCGATGCCGAGGCTGATGACGCGCGCGTCCGGGTGGCTGTCCTTGTAGTCGGCCACCTTGCGCGCGATGTCGGCGAAGAGGTAGTTGCGCTGGATTTTGAGGAAATTGGGGTTCACCCTGGTCATGGAAGCCTCGCTTGCCGCGGCGCTGCCGCGTTGGGGAAGAGTTAATGCCGCCTGGGCTGTTGTACAGGAGAGGGCGGGCGCTGTGCGCGTCCGCCCCGTCCAGTGCCGGAAATATCCGTCAGAAGTATCCGCCAGGGACGCCATTCCGGCGCTTAGAGATAATACACGCCGTCGAAGACCGTCACCGCCGGGCCGGACATGTAGACATGGTTGCTGGCCTCGTCCCAGTCCACATGGAGCACGCCGCCCTTGAGCTCCACATCCACGGAGCGGCCCGTGTAGCCGTTGAGGATGCAGGCCACGGCGGCCGCGCAGGCCCCCGTGCCGCAGGCCAGCGTCTCGCCCGCGCCGCGCTCCCACACGCGCATGCGGATCCTCGTGGTGGAGAGCACTTCCACAAACTCGGTGTTGGTGCGCTTGGGGAAGAGGTGATGATGCTCGAAAAGAGGGCCGAGGGCCGGCAGGTCGAGGTCGTCGATGCCGCGCATAAAGACCACGGCGTGGGGATTGCCCATGGAGACCGCCGTCACCGCATAGGTGCGCCCGTCCACCTGGATGGGGTGGGCGATGCAGCGGCGGTCCTCCTCGTCCACGCTGAGCACGGGCGCGAGCTCCACGGGAATGCGGCTCGGCACGAGAATGGGCTCGCCCATGTCCACCTTGGCCCCGCAGACGGTGCCCCCCTCGAACTTGAGGCGGATGACCTTCTCGCCAGCCGCGGTCTCGAGACGGATGATTTCCTTTTTAACAAGGCCGCGATCATAGGCGAACTTGCCCACGCAGCGCGTGGCGTTGCCGCACATTTCGGCCTCGGTGCCGTCCGCGTTGAACATGCGCATCCGAAGATCGGCCGTGGCCGAGGGCAGGATGAGCACGAGCCCGTCCGAGCCCACGCCGAAGTGCCGGTCGCTTATATGCTTCGCAAGCTCGCCGGGATTGGAGACTTCCTGCTCAAATCCATTGATGTAGACATAGTCGTTGCCGATGCCCTGCATCTTGGTGAACCGCAATTCACGGGCCATGACGCCTCCTTGAGCCGCCGCGTTTTCCGCGTTGGCGTAAAAGAAAACGCTAGCCGGAAGCCGTGAAAAAGTAAAGGCGCTGGCCGGCGGGGCATGTTTTGGCGACTTTCTATGGGGAGCTTCAGGCGGCGCAAGGCTCACCCGACGCGCGGACGCCGGCTCCGGACTCCCGCGGACACAGGGCTGTCGCCGCAGGGCAAAAGGGACGCGGCAGCGCCCCGCAGGGCAAAAGGAGGGACGCCCCGCCAGGACGCCTGTACCGAACTGCGCGTGCCGCGGCCCACGTGCCTGCGACATGGTTCCGGGGCGTGCCGCCTTGCTGGCCCCGCTCACCGGCACACTTGGCCAAAGGGGCAAACGGCCCCGGAAGGCCAAATCGCCGGGTATTTGAGAGAAATGTGCCTGCGGCCTGTCCCCGCCTTTGGCCGCCCCTGAGATATTTCATGGGAAGCCCAGAAATATATGGTATTTACTCAATAAATCTGAGCATTTGCTCTATTTCTTTCTGCGTGGCCCGAGTGATGCGGGAAAAATTTTCCCTTATTTCACCAATGTCGATATAGGTATAGGAAAAATATTGGGGCTGTCCTAGCTAAGGAGAAATTGCTAGGATAGGTCATGTAC
>CAMWTD010000110.1 GCA_947177085.1 uncultured Desulfovibrio sp. | reverse complement strand
GGGAGTGTACTTAAGTACTCGACCGAGGAAATTTTTTTCTGACGAAGAAAGCACCAAAATTGCTGTTTTTGACGGAGAATTTCGGCATTACAAATGCAGCACAAGCGCACCACAAACTCGGAAGTACACAACGCCATGACAACAGCAACACGCGACGCGCGGCTGCGCATCTATTTTGTGGGCGTGGGCGGCCAGGGCACCCTGACCGCCACCAACCTGCTGGCGCGGGCCGCGCTGGACCGCGGCATCGAGGCCGTGGGCGGCGAGGTGCATGGCATGGCCCAGCGCGGCGGCGTGGTGGAATCCGCGCTTTTGCTCGGCGGCTGGCGCTCCCCCCGGGTGGACCACGGCGAGGCCGATGTCCTGCTCGGTTTCGAGCCGCTGGAGACCTTGCGGGGCCTCCCCTACCTTCGGGAGGGCGGCGCGGTGTTTTCGAGCAGCGACCCGCTTGCGCCGCTGAGCGTGGCACTTGGGCAGTCGGTCTATCCCGGCATCGAGCGCATCCGGCGCGAGGTGGACGCCGTGGCAGCCCATGTCTGGTTTTTGCCCTGCCGCAGCCTCGGGCGCGAGGCCGGCTCGGTGCAGAGCGGCGGCACGGCGCTTTTGGGCGCGGCTTGCGCCTCGGGGCTGTTGCCGCTCGATTTTGACGACCTTGCCGCGGCCATCCGCCGGCATCTTCCGGCCAGGATCCAGGCCGTCAACCTCGCCGCGGCGGAGCTCGGCCGGGCGGCCGTGGCCTGAGCGCGGGGCCCGCTTCCGCGCGCTGTCTTCGTATCTCCCTTTGTGGACGTCCTTTTTTTGGGCGTCCATTTTTTTGGGCCGCCCTTATTGACAGCGGTTCCGAACCTTCATAATGAAGCGGTAGAGCAGTTTCGCTCAAAATGTTCCAGGGATGCGCGGGCAATGGGGTTCCCGCGCTTACGGCGTCCTTTTCGGGTGTCCATCCAGGAGGGTTGGGACATGTCCAATTCCATGTATTTCATTCTTGCGACGGTGTGCCTCTTCGTGGGCTACATCGTTTATGGCGGCATTGTGTCGAAAGTGTTCGGCGCGCAGCCGGAGCGGCCCACCCCGGCCAAGACCATGGCCGACGGCGTGGACTATGTGGAAATGCCCACGTGGAAAGTGTGGCTCGTGCAGCTTCTGAACATCGCCGGCGTGGGCCCGGTCTTCGGCCCCATCCTCGGCGCGGTGTGGGGCCCCTCGGCCCTCGTGTGGATCGTCATCGGCACCATCTTCGCCGGGGCCGTGCACGACTTCATGGCCGGCATGCTCTCCGTGCGCTATAACGGCGCCAACGTGCCCGCCATCGTGGGCTACAACCTCGGCAACATCGCCAAGCAGGTCATGCGCGTTTTCGCCGTGGTGCTGCTCGTGCTCGTGGGCGTGGTCTTCGTGGCCGCCCCGGCCGGCCTGCTCGCCAAGCTCACGCCCGCGACCTTCAACCTCACCTTCTGGGTCTGCGTGATCTTCGCCTACTACTTCATCGCCACCATCATGCCCATCGACAAGATCATCGGCAACTTCTACCCGGTGTTCGGCGCCATCCTCATCATCATGGCCGTGGGCATGACCGTGATGATGTTCGTCGAAAGCGCCAACGGCACGATGGAGTTCTACAATTCCGCCGTGTGGGCCAACCAGAACCCCAAGGGCGCGCCCATCTTCCCGTTGGTCTTCATCACCATCGCCTGCGGCGCGCTTTCCGGCTTCCACGCCACGCAGTCGCCGCTCATGGCCCGCTGCATGGCCAATGAGAAGCTCGGCAAGCCCGTGTTCTACGGCAGCATGGTGGCCGAGGGCTTCATCGGCCTCGTGTGGGCCACCGTGGGCATGAGCTTCTACCACGGCCCCGAGGCCCTGCAGGCGGCCATCGCGGCCGGCGGCCCCGGCAACGTGGTGACGGAATCCTCCATGGCGCTCATGGGCTCCGTGGGCGGCGTGCTCGCCATCCTCGGCGTGGTGGTGCTGCCCATCACCTCGGGCGACACGGCCTTCCGCGCCGCGCGCCTGACCATCGCCGAAGCCTTCAACTACTCGCAGAAGGGCATCGCGCCGCGCCTCTACCTGGCCGTGCCCATGTTCCTTATCGGCATCTTCCTCTCGCAGGTGGACTTCACCATCATCTGGCGCTACTTCGGCTGGGCCAACCAGACGCTGGCCACCATCATGCTCTGGGCGGGCGCGGCCTACCTCATGCGGCGTGACCGCTGTCACTGGCTCTGCACCGTGCCGGCCGTGTTCATGACCGCGGTGTGCGTGTCCTACATCTGCTACGAACCCACCATGGGCTTCGCCATCTCCATCGACATCTCCAACATCGTCGGTGTGATCGCGGCCATCGTGGCCTTCGTGGCCTTCATGATGCTCGGCCGCAAGCCCGTGGCCGGCGCGCCCGTCAACTGCTAGACGCGCCCTGGCATCCCTGGCGGACGCCGGGTATCTTCGGGGGGGCGGGGCCTTTTGGCCCCGCTCCCCCTGCACCATCTCTGCGGGAGTTTGCATGACCGTGGCCCCCCCCAACATCCTCACCGTGGCCGGGTCGGATTCCGGCGGCGGCGCGGGCATCCAGGCCGACCTCAAGACCATCATGGCCCTCGGCTGCTACGGCATGAGCGTCATCACCGCGCTCACGGCGCAAAACGGCCTCGGGGTGACGGGAATTTCCGCGCCCGAGCCGGACTTCGTGGCGCTGGAGCTCACCACAGTCCTTACGGGCTTTCCCGTGGCGGCGGCCAAGACCGGGATGCTCTTTTCCGCGGGCATCATCCGGGCTGTCGCGCCCATCCTGCGCGAGCGCGCCTACCCGCTGGTGGTGGACCCGGTCTCGGTGAGCCAGAGCGGCAGCCGCCTTTTGGAGGAGGACGCGGTGACGGCCCTGCGCGAGGAAATATTGCCCGGCTGCGACCTGCTCACGCCCAACCGGCCCGAGGCCGAGATGCTCACGGGCATGAAGATCGCCTCGCTGGAGGACGCGGCAGCGGCCGGGGAGAGGCTGCTCGGCATGGGGGCAAAGGCGGTGCTCATCAAGGGCGGCCATATGGAGAGCAGCGTCGTTGTCACGGACGTGCTCTGCCGTCCGGGCATGGAGCCCAAAGAGCTGCCGCAGGCGCGCGTGGAGACGTCCAACAACCACGGCACGGGCTGCACCCTTTCGGCGGCCATTGCCGCGGGCCTCGGCAAGGGCCTGCCGCTCGAGGCCGCCGTGGCGACGGCGCAGCGCTTTCTTAATCGCGCTCTCCGGGCCGCCTACGCGCCCGGCAAGGGCTGCGGCCCGGTCAACCACGCCGCGGGCCTCGCCATCGCCTGACGAAGCGTTGACGGCTTCCGTGGCGCGCTCCTTGCAATGCTGTCCGCATCGGGAGCATGAGCGCCGTTTCCCGGAGGATGAGGGCGGATGCCGTTTCGTTTCAAGATGCAGAAGGTGCTGGACTACCGCGCCCAGCTTGAGGAAGAGGCCAAGGTGCGCCTCGCCGATGCCGAGCACAAGCTGAGGCAGGCGCAGGAACACCTTGACGCCATTCGCGCCGAGGTGGCGGCCGCGGAGGAAAAGTCCCGCGCGGGCGGACTGCTCCAGAGCGCCGAGCGCTGGCTGCACGAGCAATACCTCAAGGGCCTCGCGAGCGACGCCAAGGCGGCGGAGCTCCAGTTGCGGATGCAGCGCCAGGTGGCGGAAGAGGCCCGGGCGCACCTCGCGGAACGCGCCATGGAACGCAAGTTACTGGAAAAGCTCAAGGAACGGCAGAAAGCCCAATACCTGCACGCGGAACGGCAGCAGGAGCAGCATTTTAATGACGAAATCTCGACACTCCGCTACAAAGCTTCGGCTTTCTAGGCTGGTCCGCATCCTCGTGGCCCTCTGCTGCCTCAAGGTGGCGGCCCTGGGCCTGGCCTTTTTTGACGTGCCCCTGCCGCACTGGCTCGGCGGCGACGGCGCGCGCCATGTGGCGGAGCAAGGTCACGCCCCCGCTGGGGACGCCCCGGACGCGGAGGAGGCTTCGCGCCGCCTCGAGGCCGCGCTCCTGGCCCAGAAGGGCGGGGCGGCCGCGCAGCCCGGGCCTGCGGCCGCGCCCGAGACTCCCTCCGTGGCCCCGCTGCCGGATGCCCTTTCGGGAGCCTCGACGGCGCAGGCTCCGGCCCTTGCCGCCCTGGCCGATGCCCAGCCGCAAGGCTCCGCCGCCGCTGAGCTGGCCGCCGCCGCACGGCCCCGCCCCCAGTCGGGAGCGGCGGTGAGCGGGCTGCCCGCCCCGGTCATTGCCGGCAGCCCTGCGGGCGCGAATTTTTCCGCCCCCGGCACGATGCAAGCCGCCCTCAGCGGGCCAGAGCTTCCCACGCCGCCGCCGCTTGGCTCCCCGTTGGTTCCCGCGGGCATTCCCGCGCCCAGGGCCGCCGCAGCGCAGCCGGATGACGGCGAAGGCGCGAGCCTCTGGAACCTCCTCGGCCTGACTTCACTCCCCATTCCCGGGCTCGGCAGCGCGCGCGAGGCCCATGCCGCGGCGCTCGACATGCCCGTGCCCGCCACGCCGCCCTCCCCGCAGGGGGCTTCCTCCTTTGCGCCGGCCGAGCAGCTCGCGCCCCTGGGCGCAGGGGGCCCCGCCAGCATGGGGGGGCCCACGGCGCTCCCCGGGGCCGCGCCCATTCCCGCCAACATCCCCCGCGGCCAGGGGGCGGACGGCGCGCCGCTGCCGCCGCGCGCGGGCGATTTTGCCTCGCGCGGCCAGGGCTCCGCGTCGCTTCCGGCGCTCCCGCAAACCGACCCGTCGGCCAACTGGGCGGCGCCCGCCCCGCAGGTGACGCCAAAGGCCGCCCCCGCGGACCCCAATGCCAAGGCGCAGGACCTTGCCCGCCAGCAGCAGGACATCCTCATGCTCCGGCAGCAGATGGACCAGCGCCTCAAGGACCTCCAGAACGCCGAAGGCAAGATGAAGGACATGATCCGCGAGGCCAGGGAGCTGGAGGACAAGAAGGTCAAGAACCTCATCCTCATGTACGGCAACATGAAGCCGCGCATGGCGGCGCAGGCCCTGGAGAACATGGACGAGCGCGTGGCCGTGCGCATCCTTTCCGGGATGGCCCCCAAGCAGTCCGGCGAGATCCTCACCTATACCAATCCCGCCAAGACGGCCAAGTTCACGGAAATGATCACCCGTATGCGGATGCCGGAATAATGCGCCTCAAGCTGCTGCTGGCCTATGACGGCACTGGCTTCAGCGGCTGGCAGGTTCAGGAAAAGCCCGCGCCGCCGCCTACGGTCCAGGGGACGCTGGAGGCGGCGCTGGCGCGCCTCACGGGCGGGCAGGTGCGCGTTTTCGGCTCTGGCCGGACGGATGCGGGCGTCCACGCCCATGGGCAGGTGGCCCATTGCGATGTGCCGGAACGTCCCGGCTTCGACTGGCGGCACGCCCTCAACGCGGTGCTGCCCCCCCCGGTGCGCGTGCTCGCCGCCGAAGCCGCCGCGCCGGGTTTCGACGCCCGCCGCGACGCCCTTTCCAAGACCTATGTCTACCAGTTCTGGCGCGAGCCCCGCTTCGTCCCGCCAACGCTCGCGCCCTTTGTCTGGAGCTCCGGGCCGCTGGACGAGGCGGCCATGCGGGCCGCGCTCCCGGCGTTTCTGGGCGAGCGGGATTTCGCCTCGCTGCGCAATGCCGGCTCGGAAACGCGCGGCAGCGTGCGCCGTATCTTCGCGGCCACGCTCACGGCGCTGCCCCCGCAGGAATTTTATCCCCCCCATGTTCCGCTCCTGCGGCTCAGCGTCACGGCGAGCGGCTTCCTGAAACAGATGGTGCGCAACATGGCGGGCCTCCTCGCGGCCTGCGGGCGCGGCAAGATCTCCCCGGATGCCGTTCCGGGGCTGCTCGCCGCCCGCGACCGCGCGGCCGTGCCCGCGGCCACGGCCCCCCCGCAGGGATTGGCGCTCGCCCGCGTGGACTATGGCCCGGCCACTCGCGGAGCGGGGGAAGCCCTGGCTGCCCGGGGCTCCCGCTGACGCGCGTTGCCTGCCTCCTTGCCTGGGGCGCGCGCCTGGGGTAGCCTGCGCCATGCCCGCGTCCTCCGGATCATCCTCGACCGCATCCGGGCCATTCGCCCCGGCCTCCCAGCTTGCGCTTTTGCGCGAGCTCACGGCGCTCGTCAACAGCGCGGGCGACGTGACCGGGCATCTCGAGGGGGCGCTCGGCCTCATGGCGGAGCATTTGCCCATCATCCACGGCATGGTGACGCTGGTGGACCCCAGGAACGGCGAAATCCGCACCAGCGCCGCCTTCGGCCTCAACCCGGCGGAGCGCAGGCGCGGCCATTACCATCCGGGGGAGGGGGTGACGGGCCGCGTCATCGCGAGCGGCCGCGCCATGTGCCTCTGCGATGCGGGCGCGGAACCGCTCTTTCTCAACCGGACGCGCTCGCGCGACCTCACGCGGGAGCGGGTATCCTTCCTCTGCGTGCCCATCCGGCTGCACGGCGAGGTGGTGGGCGCGCTCTCGGTGGACCACCACAGGGCGGACGCGGGCACGCTCGGGGACGAGCTCGAGCTTTTGCAGGTTATTGCCGCGCTCCTCGCGCCCACGGCGCTGGAGAGCCAGGACCGCATGGGGGCGGCCGCGCCCGCGCCCGGGCGTCCCGCGGGCTTTGTGGGCAATTCTGAGGCCATGCACGAGGTCTATGCCCAGATCGCCCAGGTGGGGCCCTCCCCGGCCACGGTATTGCTGGAGGGCGAATCGGGCACGGGCAAGGAGCTGGCGGCCCGGGCCATTCATGCGGCGAGCCCGCGCGCGGACGGCCCCTTTGTGTCGCTCAACTGCGCGGCGCTCCCCGAAAGCCTCATGGAGAGCGAGCTCTTCGGGCACGAGCGGGGCGCGTTCACGGGCGCGGCCCAGATGCGCAAGGGCCGCTTCGAGCTGGCGGCAGGAGGCACGCTCTTCCTGGACGAGGTGGGCGAGCTTTCGCCCGCGACCCAGGCCCGGCTTTTGCGCGTGCTGCAGGAGCGCGCCTTCGAGCGCCTGGGCGGCATGGAGACCCTGCGCGCCGATGTGCGCATCATCACGGCCACCAATCGCGACCTTGAGCGCATGGTGGCGGCCGGGAGCTTCCGCCGGGACCTTTTTTACCGGCTCAATGTCTTTCCCCTGCGGCTTCCCCCGCTGCGAGACCGGCAGGAGGACATCCTGCCGCTGGCCGCGCACTTTCTCGGCCGCTTTTCGGCCGGGGCCGCGCACGGGCGGCCCCACCTCTCGCTGGCCGTCATGGACATGCTCCAGCGCTATGCGTGGCCCGGCAATGTGCGCGAGCTGCAAAACGTGATGGAGCGCGCCGCGCTTTTGCTCGGGCCCGAGCGCGTGGTGCTGCCGCAACATCTGCCGCCGGCCCTGCATGGCGCGGCGCGGGCGGCCGCGCCATGC
>CAMWTD010000109.1 GCA_947177085.1 uncultured Desulfovibrio sp. | reverse complement strand
CTCCCGCCTGGAACTGGTGGAAACCGTTCAGCAGGAAATGCTGGAAAATCCCTTCCTCGAGGAATCTTCAGGGGATGATCTCGGCGAAACCGCACCTGCCGAGCAGCGCGACAGCATTGACGAGGAAGCGTATGACCGGGAGCTCGCCAAGGACGCCTCCTGGGAAGACTACATGGGCGAATTTGCAAGCACGCCCCGCGATTCGCAGTCGCGCGAGTTTGAGGCTGCCGACGAACTCTCGCCCCTTGAAGCCCGTTATGCCGCCAAGCCTACCTTGGAAGGACATCTGCTCTGGCAGTTGCGGCTTTCGCCGCTCACGGACGAGCAGAAGGCCATTGGCGAGGTCATCATCGGCAACCTCGCCTCCTCAGGTTACCTTACCGCCACAGATGAGGAGTTGGCGGAACTTGCGAACTGCGACCCGGGCGAGGTGCGCCCCGTGGTGGAGCGCATCCAGCAGTTCGATCCGGTGGGCGTTGCCGCGCGCGACGCCAGCGAATGCCTGCTCATTCAGTTGAAAAACCTGGGCTATGACCGAGACCCCGTGCTCCGCGAGCTGGTTGAATCGCACCTTGAGGACCTGGAGGCCAAGCGCTACAAGCCCCTGCTGAAAAAGTTCCACCTCGACATGGAGGAGCTGCGCGAGTACCTCGACATCATCCAGAGCCTCGACCCCCTCCCCGGCGCGGGCTTTGGCGGGGGCGAACCCACCTATGTGAGCCCGGATGTGTTCGTCTACAAGATGGGCGACGATTTCGTCATCCTGCTCAATGAGGACGGTCTGCCTCAGCTTCAGCTTTCCTCCCTCGCACAGATGGACATGGACGGCGCTTCGGAAAAGGAAAAGGAATACTGCGCCGAGAAGGTCCGCTCCGCCTCCTGGCTTATCAAAAGCCTTTACCAGCGCCAGCGCACCCTCTACAAGGTCATGGAGAGCATTGTGCGCCACCAGCGCCCCTTCTTTGAGGACGGCGTCACCAAGCTCGCTCCGCTCATCCTCAAGGACATTGCCGACGACATCGGGATGCACGAATCCACGGTGAGCCGCATCACCACCAACAAGTATGTGGCCACGCCCCACGGCATCTATGAGTTAAAGTTTTTCTTTAATAGTGGCCTTGAACTGGATGACGGGAGCCAAGTCGGCTCCGAGAGCGTCAAGGCGCTCATCAAGAAGTTCATCGCCGAGGAGGACCCGAAAAATCCCCTCAGTGACGAGCGCATCGGCGAAATGCTCAAGGAGCGCCTTAAGGTGAATATCGCCAGGCGCACGGTGGCCAAGTACCGCACGGCGCTGGATATCCCCTCATCCTCGCGGCGCAAGGAACATTTCTGAAACCACGGCTTCGCGGCCTGCATGGCCGCCCGGGGCCTGTCGAGGAGGAAGCATGAACATCTCGTTTGCCTTCAAGAATTTCGAGGCGTCGGACCACCTCAAGAAATACGCGCGCCGCCGCATGGAGAAGCTAGGGCGTTTTTTCGGCAAGGCTGCCGGGCTTGAAGTCAATGTCATCCTCACGGTGGACAAGTTCCGTCATCGCTGCGAAGTGAATGTCAGCGGCGAGGGGCTGCACATCAACGCCACGGAGCAGGCCCCGGACATGTATGCCGCCATCGACCTCGTGACCGACAAGGTGGAATCGCAGATCAAGCGCAAGGTCTCGCGCGTCAAGGAGCAGCGGCGCAAGGCCCGCAACGCGGAGATCGACGTCTTCACCTACAACCTGGACACCGAAAATGCCGATGTGGCCGAAGTGGCGGACGATGCCGCCGTGGTCGGCACGGATCGCTTTGCGCCGAAGCCCCTGCACCTCGACGAGGCGCTGATGCAGCTCGATTCCATCGGCAGCGAATTTCTGGTGTTCCTCAATGCGGAAAACGGGCGCGTCAATGTCATCTATCGCCGCCGCACCAGCGGCTATGCGCTGATCGACCCGATTCTCTAGCCTCTTTTGTCCACCGGCCTGCGGCGTCACGCCCGCGGGCCGGGGACGCGGGGATGACAGCCATGCCCCACTCACACCCCGATGACGCGACGGGAGCCACCCGCCCGAGCGCCCCGGCCGGCGCTTCCCTGCCCTATGCGGAGGCCCCCAGGGTCAGCATAGTGACGGGCCTGTCCGGCGCTGGCAAGAGCACCGCCCTCCGCGTTTTTGAAGACCTGCGCCATCTTGCCGTGGACGGCCTGCCCGCGAGCCTCGCGCCGGAAATGGCCGCCATGATGCAGCGGGAATCCATGCGCCACTTCAAGGGCATCGCCCTGGGCATGGATATTCGCCAGGGTAATTTTCTGGAAGAGCTCAATGCCGCACTGGACGAGCTTTCCGGCATGGGCATCCGGCCGCAGCTCGTTTTTCTGGAAGCGGACGACAAGACGCTCATGCGCCGCTATGCGGCCACCCGCCGGCCGCACCCGCTGGAACGGGAAGGCATGGGCCTTGAGGCGGCCCTCCATGCGGAGCGCGAGCGCCTGAAACCCCTGCGCGACATGGCGGACCTTGTGCTCGATACCTCGAGCTTTTCCATCCATGACCTGAGGCGCGCCATCCAGAAGCAGTGGAACCGCGAAACTGGGGCCGGGCGCACCTTGCGCGTCAATATCCTGTCCTTCGGCTTCAAGTACGGCATCCCCCACGAGGCGGACATGGTCTTTGACCTGCGCTTCCTGCCCAATCCCTATTTCGTGGAGGATCTGCGCTCCCTGAGCGGCAAGGACAAGCCCGTGGCGGACTATGTTTTCGCCTCGCCGCAAGCCACGGAATATGCCGCGAAGCTCTTGGACCTGCTGCTCTTTCTCCTCCCGCTCATGGAGGCCGAAGGCCGTTACCGCGTCACAGTCGCGCTTGGCTGCACGGGCGGACGCCACCGCTCCGTGGCGCTGGCGGAGTATCTGGCTCAGGCCGTGAGACAGGCGGGCTACCCCGTAATACTGGAGCACCGACATCTTGAACTCGGCTGAGGGCATCGGGCCGATGCCAATGGAGGCAGCACATGCAAGAGCAGAGCACCGCCCCGCAGGTGGGCGTCATCATCGTTTCCCACGGCGACTACGGTTCGGCGATCCTGCGCACGGCGGAATTTATCCTGGGCCCGGTGAGCGATTGCAGTTCCATCAGCGTTGACGCGGCGCATGAGGTCTCCGAGACCGTGCGCCGCCTGGAAGACGCCGCCCAACGGCTGGACAAGGGCGCGGGCGTCATCATCCTCACGGACATGTTCGGCGGCACGCCCACCAATCTCGCCCTCTCGCTCCTTGGCAATCATCAGGTGGAGGTGGTGACAGGCGTCAACATGCCCATGCTGCTCAAGGTGTGCACCTCGCGCGACACGCCGCTGGAAGAGCTGGCGCGCCAGGCCGGGGAGGCGGGAACCCGCGGCATCGTGGTGGCCGGCGACATGCTGCGCAACAGGAACCGGGAAAAAAGCGAGAGCCCGGAGGAAAAAGCCTAGCGGGCCACGTTGTCGGGGGCTCTCCCTGCATGGGCAAAGGCCCTCCCGGCTGGCCTGTGCATAAAATGCCCCCTGCCCTAGCCGCGCGGGTTCCCCAGCTTCAGCCGCATCAGGGCTCAGCGCGCCCACTCGCCGCCGCCTATCCCCAACGGGCGACCGTGTTCCGCACTTCCTCCACGTCCAGCACGCCATAGGCAAAGCCCTTGCGCACCAGGTCTGGCGGCAGGAATTCATCGTATTTGTCAAAAAGCGGCAATTCGTTGGGATACAAAAGGTCCAGCGGCTCAATGGGCTTGACGAGCTCCGCCTTCAGCACCGCATGGAAATCCTCCGCATCGGCATCCATGTTGAATTGCATGTAAAAGGGCCTGGCCGTGTCCAGGTTACGCAAGCCCAGGCTCTCCGCGCATTTCAGCCGCAGTATCCTCTCCAGCGTGATGAAGGGGTAGGTCCCGAGCCACGGGGCGAGACACCAGACATTCCCGCCAAGATTGATGAGCGGGTTCACGTCCATGCCTCCTGTTCGGGCGGCGATGCGCGCTGCCTCCAGCCGCTTCACGGCGTTCTTCATCAGGTAGGGATAGGTGCGGCTTTCCTGCAGCACGCCGCGCATCCGCTGCACGATGCGCGTGTGCAGGTCCCCGGCACACAGGCCGAAATATGCCGGAATCTTGCCTTTCACCTGCTCGCAATACACAAGATGCCGCTTGTGGTCCACATCCAGCACCGTCCACACATGCCCGGCAATGGCGACTTTTTCGCCAATGGGCGGCGGCGAGACGATGGTCCCCAGTTCCTGGGTCTCGCAACGCACGGTATACTCTTCATTTTCCTTGAAGACGCCATAAAACTTGTAGGAATTGATGATTTTCTCGCCGTTCAGCCCGATGATGAGGCCGCCCTGCTCGGTTTTTTGCAGGTGCTCGTGTTGGAGCAGATGCCGCAGGAGCAGCTTGTAGTCCTCCTGGCTCACGCGGTGAAAATAGCTGAGGGAGAGCACCTTTTCCGCCAGGTTTTTAGGGGCCATTTCGCCGTTGGAGGCAAGCGTTGCCATGGTCTGGTGATAGAGCAGGCTGTAGGGCAGCCTGTCCAGCCTTGGCGGCTCGACCCAGCGCTCCTCCATGTAGAGCTGGACGAGCGCGATGCCCTGCACGAGCTTCCAGGGGATGGTGGCGGGGAGCAAGGCCCGCGCCTCGGGCTCGTCCTCGCGCATGACGAACCACATTTCGGGGGGCAGTTCGCGCCTGCCGGTGCGTCCCATGCGCTGCAGAAAGGACGATACCGTCCAGGGGGCGTCGATCTGGAAGGCCCTTTCCAGGCGGCCGATGTCGATGCCGAGCTCCAGCGTGGAGGTGGTGACGGTGGTCATGCACTGGGAGTCGTCCTTCATCACCTCCTCCGCCGTCTCCCTGTAGGCCGAGGAAAGATTGCCGTGATGGATGAGGAAGCGGTCCGGCTCGTTCCTGAGCTCGCAATATTGGCGCAACGTCGTCGTGACGGCCTCGCATTCCTCGCGGGAATTGGAAAAGACCAGGCACTTTTTCCCGGCCGTGTGCTCGAAGATATAGCCGAGGCCCGGGTCCGCATTGGCCGGGGCGGTATCCGTTTTTTCCTCCAGCACGGGCACGGCGTCGATGTCGGCTGCGTCGCTCTCGGACTTTTCCTCCTTGATGTAAAAATGCTCCATGCTCAAACGCCACTTGACGCCCTTGGCGTCAAGCTGGGGGATGATGGTGCGCCTACCCGTGCCGGAGGATAAGAGCTCTCCCGTCCTCGCCGGTTCGCCGATGGTGGCGGAGAGCCCGATGCGCCGCGGGTTGACGCCCGCAAGACGCCCGAGCCGCTCAATGAGACAGAGGGTCTGGCCGCCGCGATCCCCCCGCAACAGGGAATGGATTTCGTCGATGACCACAAAGCGCAGGTCGCCAAAAAGTTTCGGAATGGCGGAATGTTTGTGCAGGAGCAGCGCTTCAAGCGATTCCGGGGTGATCTGGAGGATGCCCGAAGGGCGTTTCATCAGCCGGTTTTTGTGCGTCTGGGCCACATCGCCATGCCAGTGCCAGACGGGGATGCCCGCCTGGTCGCAGAGATCCGTCAGGCGCATGAACTGGTCGTTGATGAGCGCCTTGAGCGGGCCGATATAGACGCAGCCGACGGAAGTTGGCGGATTTTCGGCAAAAAGCGTGATGATGGGGAAAAAGGCCGCCTCGGTTTTGCCGGAGGCGCTGGAGGCGGAAAGCAGCAAATTGTCGTAGGTATTGAAGATGGCGTTGGCGGCGGCCACCTGGATGGCGCGCAGGTTCTCCCAGCGGTTGCGGTAGATATAGTCCTGAACGAAGGGCGCATAGCGCTCAAAAATCCCCATTGAGCCGTCTCCTAGAGCTCAAATTCGGCAAACTGGCCCTCGGTCGGGGCTTCCTCAATGGCATTTTTGGCGAAGGTGAAGGCGTCGCTCCCCAAAAGCTCGCGCACCTTGATCTTGGGGTTCTGGTAAAGGATGTCCAGCACCTCGATGAAGTCGCGGATGATCTCGCGCGGGGTGATGTGCTCGTCCGCGCCCACGCGGCCATATTCGATCTCTATGAAGGCCACCAGGTCCTCCTGCCCGATGCGCCGCTCATAGCCGTAGAGCTGGGCGTGGATGTCGGCGAGCTTTTCCACGAGGACGAGCATTTCCTCCTGGGTGAGGGCCTGAAGCCGGATGACAGGGGAGAGCAGGTCCTTGTGCTCCCCGGCGAAGCGCCCTTCCGCAAGTCTTGAGCGCAGGGCCTCATAGCTGTAGACGCCGCGGCGCGGGTCTTCCAGCGCCTGCGGCGTCGCGCAGAGGATGATGCCCATGTGGCTGGCCCGGCCCTGCATGGTGTCGTTATACATGGTGAGGATCTTTTCGTAGTTGTATTGCCGCGTCACCGCATTGGGAATCTTGAAGATATTCACGAGCTCGTCAATGAGGATGAGCATCCCCGCATAGCCGGCCTGCTTGAGGAATGAGGCAAAGAGCTTCAAATAGTCATACCAGTCGTCATCGGTAATGATGATATTCACGCCAAGGTCGCGCCTGGCTTCCGTCCTTGTGGCATATTCGCCGCGAAACCACTTGAGCACCCGGGCCTTCGTTTCATCGTTGCCAGTGACATGGGCTTCATAATAGAGCGTCAGGAGGCGCGCAAAATCAAAGCCATGCACCATTTCCTTGAGGGAGGACATAATGGCGGCAATCTTTTTTTCCACCAGCGGGGCCACGGCCGGGTCCGTCACGGCGAGTCCAGCCTCGGCGGCTGTCTCCTGCTGCACATTGTTGATCCAGCGGTCGAGCACCAGCGAGAGCGCGCCGCCCTCTGGGCGCGTCTTGGTGGACATGTTGGCAATGAGTTCCTTGTAGGTGGCGAGGCCCTGGCCTCGCGTGCCCTGCAAGCGCCTTTCCGGGGAGAGATCCGCATCCAGCACCACGAAATTTTTGGCAAGCACATGGTTGCGGATGGTCTGGAGCAGGAAGCTCTTGCCGCTGCCGTATTTGCCGGAAATAAAACGAAAAGAGGCGCCGCCCTCGGCAATGATGTCCACGTCGCGCAAGAGGGCCTCTATCTCCTCCTTGCGGCCCACGGTCACATAGGGCAGCCCCACGCGGGGCACGACGCCGCCTTTCAGCGAATTGACAAGGGTTTGCGCGATGCGCCTGGGGACAGTATTCATCGGGCGAGCATCTCCTTGAGGTCTGCAACATAGTCGGCCACGGGCCGGCCTTCGTCATCCAGCACCGTGTCGCCGAAGGCGTCATAGAGTTTTTCATTGATGGCATCGACGAGCACCGAGCGCAGAAGCCCCTCCTCCCGCAGCCAGTCGGTGCTCTCGCCGGCGAGCAGGCAGCGGAGCAGGCGCGCTTCCGGTGGGGAGAGCAGAGCCGCCCCAGGGGCGCCCTCCTCCGCTTCAGGTGCCGGCGGCGACGCGGCCGCGGCTTGCGGCACGGGCA
>CAMWTD010000108.1 GCA_947177085.1 uncultured Desulfovibrio sp. | reverse complement strand
CGCCCGCGCCGTGGGCGACGGACGCCGCGCCGCCTTTGCCGTCCACGCCGCCCTCACCGGGGAGGACGCGCGCGTCTGGATCATCAATGAGGAAAATACGCTGGAGCCCCGCGACGACATGGCCGGCACGGCGGACCCCTATGTGGTTCCCTTTGCGGAAATCTATGGCGTCAGCCAGTACGCGGAAGCGCAACCCGAGCAGGAGGCCGGCAATACCTGCGCGAAGTCCTTCGCGGAGCTCAATCTCGGGCTCACCCGGGAGCAGGCCGAGGCCGAGGCCGCGCGCTGCATGCATTGCGGCCACTGCAAGGCCTGCGGCACATGCGTGGACGACTGCCCGGGCTATGTACTGGAAATGGTGCCGTTCCGCAGCATCGAGCGCCCGCAGGTGGAGCACGGCGACGAATGCTGGCACTGCGCCAACTGCCGCACGAGCTGTCCCACCGGGGCCATCGCCTTCACCTTCCCGCTCAGGATGCAGGTCTAGCCTGCGCAGATACTCGCAGATACACGATGGGGGAAACCCCGCGCCGGCAGTACGGGCCTGCCGGCGCGGGGACGGTTGGAGCGCCCGGACGGCATTAATGGGGGTTCGACATGCTTTCCTGTATTTTCAAATCCAGAAAACTTGTCCTGGGCTTCCTCGCGGCTGCCCTGGCAAGCGCGGCCCTTGTCGGCGCGCCGCTCAAGGCCGAGGCCATTGACTTCAAGGCCCACGGCGGGTGGCTGGTCAGCGCCCAGTACGGCCAGAACGGCAACTTCAGCAACAAGGGCCACACGGGCTACGACAACCTTGAGGACGACTTCGAGGCCCGCTCGCGCGTGCGCCTCCAGTTGGACGCCGTAGCCTCTGAAAACGTGAGCGGCCAGGTGTATTTTGAAATCGGCAAGTTCATCTGGGGCAAGGCCAAGGACCCGCAGGGCGGCGGCGCGCTCGGCGCTGACGGGACCATTGTCAAGCTCAAGCGCGCCTATATCGACTGGATGGTGCCCCAGACCGATCTTTCCGTGCGCATGGGCATCCAGGCCTTCCGCACGCCCTATTTCGCCCTTGACGGGCCAACCGTGCTCACGGCCGACGGCGCGGGCATCACGGCCAACTACAAGATCAACGAGAATGTGAGCGTCACCGGCTTCTGGATGCGCCCCTACAACGACAACTATATTTCCGAAAGCGGCCGCCAGAACGGCTTCCTGGACAATACGGATTTCGGCGGCCTCTTCATTCCGCTGCGCTTTGACGGCGTGGCCATGACGCCCTGGGGCATCTACGGCGCCATCGGCCCCAATACCTTCCGCACCGACAAAAAACCCGCCGAAGGCGACAACCGCTTCTTCGGGCAGCGCATCAACGGCGTGGACGGCAACTACTTCATGAGCGGCATGTTCCCGCTCATGGCCAACAAGACGGCCATCAACCGCAAGACGCCCAGTGAATACGGCAACGCCTGGTGGGGCGGCCTCACGGGCGAGCTCACCCTGTGGGACCCCTTCCGCGTGGCCTGGGAATTCACCTACGGCAGCGTGGACTGGATGAATGACGCGGCCATGAACCGCAAGGGCTGGATGGGCGCGCTGCTCTTCGAGTACAAGCTGGACTGGGGCATCCCCGGCCTCTACGGCTGGTATTCCTCGGGCGACGACGACGACCTCGGCAACGGCTCAGAGCGCATGCCCTACATCGTCAACGACTTCGGCGTCTCCGGCTTCTCGGACACCTTCGCGGGCCCGGACGAGAACGGCCTCGAGCGCGATCGCGTCATGGCCAATACCCTCATCGGCACGTGGGGCGTGGGCGCGCGCCTGAAAAACGTGAGCTTCCTCCCCAAGCTGCGCCACACCCTGCATGTGAGCTTGTGGGGGGGCACCAACAGCTCCGGTATCCTTGAAAAGATCCACGACCGCACGGGCAAGTGGATGTCGCCCAATGTCAACAACTCCACCAACTTCGTCGTGCCAGTGGGCCGGGACAACATCTACCTCACGGACAAGGACTACGCCCTCGAGATGGGCCTGCAGAACACCTACAAGATCTACGACAACCTGTCGGTCAATCTTGAGGCGAGCTATGTCCACCTGATGCTCGACAAGTCCGACGACACGTGGGGCCTTGCCACCACGGGCGGCGGCAAGCGCGGCATCCGCGACGCCTGGAACGTGAGCGCGCTCTTTATCTACGCCTTCTAGCCGGCCCATCCCTCCCGCCTCATGGCGTCGGGGGCTTCCCGCAAGGGGAGCCCCCGAAAACTGGAGAAAACACGCATGATCAAAAGCATCGACCGCGACACCTGTATCGGCTGCGGCGCCTGCGTGCGCATCTGCCCGCTGGACACCCTGCGCATGGGCGAGGACGACAAGGCCTGCATCGCCTACCCGGACGACTGCATGACCTGTTTCCTCTGCGAGCGGGCCTGCCCCTCCGGGGCCGTTGACGTGGACCCGCTGCGCGAGGTTTTGCCCCCCACCTTCCCTGACGTGCCCGTTGAACTGGGAGGAGGCCGCGCATGAAAAGCGACGTGAAAATCAACAAGGTGGAGACGGACCTGCTCATCCTCGGCGGCGGCTCCGCCGGCCTGTGGGCCGCGCACCGTTTCAACGAGCTCATGCCGGAGCGCAAGGTCACGATCGTGGACAAGGGCCCCCAGGACTGGGGCGGCCTCATGACCATGGCCGGAGGCGATTTCGAGGCCGTGCTGCCGCCGGACACGGTGGACGAATGGCTCACGGACCTCGTCTATTATTTCGACGGCCTCTGCGACCAGCCGCTCATGGAGGCCCTGCTCGCCCGCTCGGCCGACCGCATGCGCGACTACGAGCGCTTCGGCTGCGAATTTTTCCACACGCCGGACGGCAGGCTCAAGAGCGTGCCGCAGCGCGGCCTCCCGCATGTGAAGCTCTACCCGGCCCAGCAAAAGGGCCGCGGCGGCGAGCTCATGGCCAAGAGCCTCGTGGCCAGGCTCAAGGATGCCGGCGTTACCCGCATGGGGCGCATCATGCTCACCGACTACCTCGTGCGCGACGGCCGCGTGGTGGGGGCGGTCGGCTTCCACTGCAGAACGGGCGAGGCGTACATCTTCAAGGCCGGCGCTGTCATCGCGGCCACGGGCATGGGCGGCTGGAAAACCTCCTACGGCAAGAACACGCCCACCGGCGAAGGCATGCAGATGGCCTTCGAGGCCGGGGCCGAGCTGCAGGACCTGGAATTCTGCCGGGTATGGAACATGCCGCGCCTTTTCGCCTGGGAAGGGCAGACACACCTCTTCCCGCTGGGCGCGCGCTTCGTGAACCGCCTGGGCGAAAACTTCATGAGCCGCTACTCGCCCATCCTCGGCCCCAACACGGACCCCCACTTCACCACCATCGGCATGGCGCTGGAGATCCGCGCCGGCCGCGGGCCCATCATCTTTGACGTCAGCCCCTTGCGCGGCGAGGACATGATCCTGCTCAAGCCCCAGACCGGCTGGCAGAAACTCAACTATGACAAGCTCTGCAAGCTCGGGCTCGATCTCTTCAAGGACAATACCGAGTGGGTTCCGCAGATGACCGTCTCGCACGGCGGCATCCGCGCGGGCATCGACGGCTCGACGGCCGTGGCCGGCCTCTTTGCCGCGGGCACGGCGCGCAGCCTGGAGCCTGGCGTCTATGCCGGGGGCTTCGCCCTCATGACCACGGCGGTCACGGGCCACATGGTGGGCGAGAGCGCCGCCGCGTGGCTCAAGGGCGCGGACGCGGCCCCGGCGCTGAACGAGGGCGAGGCCATGGCCCGTCTCGACCGGGCCTATGCGCCGCTCGGCCGCACGGGCGCGGACACGCTCACCCCCAAGGAGGTGCTGACCAGGCTCCAGGCGGCGGTCTTTCCCTACGATGTCTCCATCGTCAAGAACGGCCCGGCGCTCACAAAGGCGCTGGCCGAAATCGAACGCATCAAGGCCGAGGAACTGCCGCGCATGGCAGCGGCGGATTCGCACTACCTGCTCAAGCTGCACGAGGTCAACGCCATCGCCTTTGTGAGCGAGCTCTACGTGCGCGCCTCGCTGGAGCGCAAGGAGACCCGGGCCGGGCATTTCCGCGAGGATTATCCGCACATGGACCCGGCCGGGCCGGCGTGGTTCTTCATCCGCCACGGGGCGGACGGCAGTCCGGAATTCGTGCGCGAGCGCGTGCCCCTGGAAAAGTGGAAGGTGCCGCTCACCCGCTGCTACCAGGACAACTTCAACTTTGTGGAGCCCAGGGACGCGGCAAAAGCCTAGTCCGGCTGCCGCCAGAAACGCAGAACAGGCCGCGCCCGACGGGTACGGCCTGTTTTGCGTTTCATACACGGGATCCATGGGCCAGATTTGACGCGGCTCTCCGCAGGGCTTATTGTAGGCCACAGGCACAGGAGGCCCCATGCCCGCCGCGACCTTCGATACCCTCAGTTACTTTGAACGGCTCAAGTCCGCTGGTGTCCCCGAGGCGCAGGCCCGGATACAGGCCGATGCCCTGCGTAAGCTTGTCGAGTCGTCTCTTGTGACCAAGCGCGACCTGCGCGAGCTTGAATATAAGCTGACCATTCGCCTCGGCGGCATTGCCGTGGCGTGTACGGCGTTGCTGCTCGCCGTGCTGCCCATGATGATCAGATAATTTCCGGGCAACCTGACGACGCCCCTCTTTGGCCGCACGCTCACGCGTCCCGGCCCATCCGCTCGGCCACGGCCAGCGCCTTGTGCCCCTCCATGGCCCCGTACTCATGCACTCCGGTGACAAAGAGCCGGCCCCTGTCCTTCCAGCGTTTCAGGCCCAGCATCTGGCGATAGGCCTCCGCCGGCCCGGCGAAGGAACGCGGGAACAGGCTCTCGCCGCACATGAGCAGCATTGCCTCGCGCACCTTGAGGTCGCGCAGGCGGTTCTTGCGCGAATAGGGATACATCCTGTCCATGGCGCACTTGATGTGGCCGCTGAAATTGTACCAGTAGAGCGGGCTGCAGAAGACCAGCATGTCCGCCTGCTCAAGCCTGGGCCAGAACTTTGCGAAGCCGTCCTCCACAACGCAGGGGCTGCCCGTGTTCCAGCAGCCGTCGCAGTGGAGGCACGCGCCCACGGGCGTGAGGCCGGCGTGGAACGCGTCCACCGTATGCCCGGCATCGCGCGCCCCCTTCATGAAGGCGTCCGCCAGAAGCAGGCTGTTGCCCCCCTCCCTGGCGCTGCCCGTGACCATGAGGATGTTTTTCTTCTCGCCCGAGCCCTGCGTGGCGAAGGACTCCACATGAATGCTGGGAGTTGAGGAAAAGTGCTTGTAGAGCGCGCCGCCCCCCACGGCCAGCGCGGCGGCCGCCCCGGCCACGGTGAACAGCTTGCGGCGCGAGAACTTCCTTGCGCCTTTGTTGCCGCCGGACGCGGTATTTTGCTGGTCAGCCATTCTGTCCCTCCCATTCCTAGAGCGAGCGCATCCGCCTGCGGTCTACCATGCGTTCCAGTTCCTCGTCGGAACAGGAGGCCAGCGTTTCGTCGATGTCGGCGAGCACTTCGGCCTTGGCGGCCGCGTCACGGTTGGCGAAGCGGTAGTTGAGCGGATTCAGGTAGTGGACGCCGTCATAGATGGTGTCGATGTCGAGATTTTGCAGGAAGGTCCGCAGTTCCTCGATCTTTTCCCGCTCCGGGGCCTCGGTGAACTCGCCGCGTTGCGCCATTTCCGCCACCGGCGTGCCCGCAAAGAGGGTCATGCCCGTGGTGGTGATGCGCCTTGGGTGCGCCTTGTTGAACATGCGCGCCGTGGCTTCGCCGCTGGCCTTGCCCATGCCCTTGCCGCCCATGCCGAGAATATAGAAATTGGTGTAGGTCATGCCGGCCTCGTCGAGGCGCAGCAGTTGCTCCACGGTCTCGGCGGAGTCATGGCCCTTGTTCATGAGCTTCAGCACATCGTCATGCCCGTTTTCCGTGCCGATGTAGATATGCCGGAGGCCGAGGGCGCGCAGTTCCGCAAGCTCCGCGTCGCTCTTGGCCGTGATGTCGTCGATGCGGCCCTGCAGGCTCACGCGCGAGAAGCGGGGAAAATGCCTGCGCAAGACTTCGAGATATTCCCGCAGCTTGCGCACGGGGAGCGCCAGCGGATTGGAGCCGGTCATGTAGATGGCCGTATCCTCACGGAAAAACGGCTTGTGCGCGAGGACCTCGCGCTCCAGTTCCTCCGGCGTGACCGCCATGAAGGGATACCCGCGCGACACATAGCAGAAATGACAGTCATTATAGGTGCAGCCCTGAGTGGCGCGCAACAGCAGCGAATGGGCTTCCTGCGGCGGCCGCATGGCCGGTTCGGTAAATGCTCTCATGGTTTCCCCGATGAGGATTGAGGGTGAGTGCCCGCTTGGCGGCGGAACCGCCGTTGCTGGTGGGACATTTTTAATATCTGCTAAAAAAGTGTCAAGGCAGCGTCTGGGCGCGTCGCGGCCGAAGCCCGGGCCCCGCGCTGCCCGCGCCGGAAAGGGACGTCCCTTGCGGCATTTACAATGCTGGCTATTTTAGTAGTATGGAGACAAAAGCCGAATCGGGAGTAGCTGATGATAAAAATCTATATAGACCCTGAACTCGATTTTCACCCGAAACTGCCCAAGAACGCCCAGTGGACCGACGACCCGGCCGCGGCCGAGCTGCTGCTCACCCCCGGCAAGGCCCCGGCGGAGTGCAGGGGCCATGTTATCGCCTGCCGCAACCAGGAGGCCGTCAGGCACATGGCCCAGGCGGAGATCGCGGCCTATCACGACATCTGGCTTCTCCCGGTTGTCCCCACGCTCTGGCAGGCCCGGCTCGACAAGCTTGTCGAGTGGGTCTCGGAGCTCAATACGGCGCAAATCGAGAAATCCTGGCTGGAGACGCTCATCGACTCCATGCCGGACATGATCTGGTTCAAGTCCCTGGACGGGCTGCACATGAAGGTGAACCAGGCCTTTTGCAAGGCCGCGGGCAAGACGCGCAAGATGATCGAGGGGCGCGACCACTACTTCATCTGGAACGTGGATCCCGGAAGCGCCGACCACGACGAGACCTGCGTCAACAGCGAGGCCGAGGTCATCAAGGCCAACAAGACCTGCACCTTCAACGAGACCCTCAAGATAGGCGACCAGAAGCGCCACCTGCTCACCTACAAGACGCCCATCCACGACCGCCACGGCAAGATCATCGGCACGGTGGGCGTGGCGCACGACATCACCAATATCCTCAACCTGAGCATGGAGATCGAGATCTTCATCGAGGCCATGCCCTTCCCCATCATCATGCACAACGAGAAGGGCGTCATCACCCACATGAACCAGAAATTCGCCGACTTCTTCCATGAGCGCAAGAGCGACATCATCGGCGTCAACTATTGGGACTGGAAGAGCTGGTTCTTCACCCACGATGCGGGCAGCCTGGGCTTCATGGACGAGGACGAGCAGAAGTTCGTGAGCGTGCGCGAGACCGAGCTTCGGGACATCTTCGGCAACGTGTTCGGCGGCCTCGCCGTGTTCAGCGACATCACGGCGGAAAAGAACCTCGAGATCACCATCCGGCGCAACGCCAGCGAGGCCCACCTCACCGGGCTCGCCAAACGCCACGCGCTCACGGAATATTTCCACAAAATGGACAAAAACGT
>CAMWTD010000107.1 GCA_947177085.1 uncultured Desulfovibrio sp. | reverse complement strand
GCTTGCGGATGACCCCGGCCGGGATCTTGCGCTTGTCCACGCGCAGGGAAAAGACAAGATAGTTGCCCTTTTGCGGCGGGGCCTCGTTCCATTCGGCATCCAGGAAATCCTCAAAGCTGACCCAGCCCGCGGACTGCAATTCCGGCAGCTCGTCAATATCCACAAAGGCGTGCTTGCGCAGCCGGTCGGGAACTTCGCGGAGGAGTTCATCCGTCACCGGGTCGAGGATGCGGAAGCGGGTAAAACTGGCGCTCGAGTTTGTAAAACCCATGAACTATCCTTTAATGGTGCGGGATTACATAATTTATTCAGCCGTATGCGTTGCGCCGGTGATGCGCAGGCAGCGTACACGATGGCAGCGCGGCTGCCACGGGCTTGCGCCTGTTGTACGTCAGAGCCTTGCGGACAGCAAGGGGCGCGCCTGCCGCGGACCTGTGCCCGTGGTCGCCGGGCCCGGGGAAAATACGGCCATAAAAAAGAAAAGCGGGGGGTGGTCGCCCCCCTGGGGGTTTCCCGACTTATTTGTCTCATAATGATAATTATGTAAACTAATAGAATCGAAAGTCCATGAAGGTCCTCCACTTGACGTGCGCAGCCGCATCGCGCAGCATGACGACAGCCATAAGGACATCTTCGGGAAGCTGCATGAAAGATCCCAAAAATCCGTCCGGACATTCCAGATCCGCGCATGGCCGCCCGCCGGCTTCCGGCAAGCACGTCGATGCAAGGCCATCTTCAAGGCCCGGGCACATCGCACACAATGCAAGCATTCGCGGCTCAAGTTCCGGGGCTGCCGCCGAGGGACTGCGCCTGAACAAGGCCATTGCCGCCTCGGGCCTGTGCGCCCGCCGCAAAGCTGACGAGCTGATTTTTGCCGGGCGCGTCTCAGTGAACGGCGTCCCCGAGACCACTCCGGGCCGCCGGGTGCTTCCCGGCGACAGCGTTGCCGTGGATGGCAGGCCGCTTCCCGCACGGCGGGAACACGCCTATCTGCTCCTGCACAAGCCCGTGGGCACAGTCTGCACCATAAGCGACCCGCAGGGCCGTCCCACGGTCATGGACCTGTTGCCGGAAACGGCCCGGGGCCTGGGCCTTTTCCCGGTGGGACGGCTGGACTATTTTTCCGAAGGGCTGCTCCTGCTCACCAATGACGGCGACCTCGCCAACCGCCTCATCCATCCGCGCCACCATGTAGATAAGGTATATGAGGTACTGGTTCGCGGGGACGTTCCCGAGCGACACCTGGAAATCATGCGCAGCGGGATGCGGCTTTCGGACGGCACTCCCCTCCTCCCGGTGGAGGCCTCGCGCGTGCTGACGCAGGACAGGCGCGGCACTTTGCTGCGGCTCGTCCTGCGGCAGGGCGTCAATCGCCAAATCCGCCGCATGTGTGACGATCTTGGCCTGACCATCCTGCGCCTCACACGCGTGGCCGAAGGGGGCCTCTCCCTGGGCACACTCAAGGCGGCCGAGACGCGCGTTCTGGAACCTGCCGAAGTCCGGGCGCTCCGCAAGAGCGTCGGACTGCCGGAAAAGGCCTGAAGCGCGTCATCCCCTGGCAGGCCCGGCTGGCCGTTGACACGTGGAGTTGGCATCCTCATGCCGGAAAAGACAACGACGGAAAAGATTCCCGGGCTTTCTGGAGCATTGCCTAGTCGCGGAACTTGCCCCAAAGCCCCCGCAACTGGCCCATCAGCGAGGTCTCTGCGCCGTCGTTTTCGTTCCAGGCATCTTCGAGCGCCTGCCGAAATTTGGCGGCAGCCTCCTGCTCCGCTTCGTCGCGGTACTCACGTCCCACGGGGAGAGAATTACGGAACGCCGCCATCGCCTCTTCGGAAATGGAAACAGTGTCCCCGGACCCTGCACCGCCCCGCCGCCGCTCCCGGCGCGTCTGCCGGGAGGGCTCAATTCCGGTGAGCGCGCCGATGGCGCTGTAGCTGCCTGAAACCTGCATAGGGCATCACCCTGACGCCGGAAATATCTTCCAGCGCACCCCAATCTTTGCAAAAGCCATTCCCTTAAAAGGCAAAGCCGCCCCCGCGGAATCCACAGGGGCGGCCGGAAAGCGTCGCGAAAAAGAGCTAGACGATGCCGTGCTCTCCGGGGCGCTCGTACTTTTCCTTTTCCTGGGCGCGGACATAAAAATCCGTATCGCCCAAGGCGAGGAGAATGGCGGAAGAAACATAGATGGACGAGGCCGTGCCCACCACCACGCCAATGAGCATGGTGAGCGCGAAATCATGGATAACGCCGCCGCCAAGCAGGAAGAGCGAGAGCGTGGCCACAAAGGTGGTGCCGCTTGTGAGGATGGTGCGCGAGAGCGTCTGGTTGACGCTGCGGTTGATAAGCGAGGCAAGGTCCAGCTCGGGCCGGGCGCGCAGGTTTTCGCGCAGGCGGTCATAGACGATGATGGTGTCGTTGAGCGAATAGCCCACGATGGTCAGGATGGCCGCCATGACATTGAGGTCGATCTCCACATCGAGGATAGAGAGCAGCCCTAGGGTGATGAACACGTCATGCAGGAGGCCCACCACAGCGCCAAGCGCGAAGTTCAGCTTGAGGACAAAGCAGACCATCAGGGTGATGGCGAGCGCCAGCAGGACCTGCCAGCCCATGCTCACCGGAGTGAAGCTGAAGAGGTACATGCCGCCCCAGAGGGCCGCCGCCATGATCGCGCCCGCCATCCAGCGCTGCTCGAACCTGCCGGAAATATAGACGGCGATGAGCAGCACGGCATAGTAAAGCGCGCTCAGGGCCTTGTTGGTGAGGTCGTCGCCCACCTTGGGGCCCACAACCTCCAGCCGCTGGATCTCGGCGGGATTGTCCGGGAAAGCCTGCGCCAGCGCCTTGAGCACATTGGTGCGCAGGACAGAGGCATCCCCGCTTTCCGAGCTGGAAAAGCGCAGCAGATAGTCGCGCCCGCCCTCGCCAAAACGCTGGGTGGTGATGCCGGGGAGCTCTGGAATGTTGAGACTCTTCTTGAGGGCCTCATCCTCGACCGGCTGCGCAAACTGCACCTGCACGATAACGCCGCCAGCGAAGTCGATGCCCAGCCTCAGGCCATTGCCCCACAACACCGAGGCGAGGCCGGCCAGCAGGATAAGGATGGAAATGGCATAGGCCCAGCGCCTTTTGCCGATGAAGTCGATATGGGTGTCATGCTTGATGAATGCGAAGCCCATGGGTTTCTCCATGTGCGCCCGGGGCTTTGTGCCCCGGAGTGATTGCCCGCCGCAAGCCCGCAGGGGGCCGCGCTAGATGCTGATGCCCTTGGGGCCACAATGGCGGGCCCATTCCTCAAAAATAGCCCGCGAAACAAAGATGGCCGTGAACATGGAGGCAATGATGCCGAGCGAAAGCGTGACCGCAAAACCGCGGATGGGGCCCGTGCCAAACTGGTAGAGCACCACCGTGGCGATGATGGTCGTCAGGTTCGAGTCGGTGATGGAAATGGCCGCGCGGTCAAAGCCCGCCTTCACGGCGGCGAGCGGCGTGAGCCCGTGGCGCAGCTCCTCGCGGATGCGCTCGTAAATGAGCACGTTGGCGTCCACGGCCATGCCGATGGTGAGCACGATGCCGGCAATGCCCGGCAGGGTCAGCGTGGCGCCGAAGGCCCCCATGCCCGCCATGACGATGAGCATGGTGAAGCAGAGCATGACGTCGGCGATGACGCCGCTTATGCCGTAATAGACGGCCATGAAGATGATGACGAGCGCCGCGCCCACAAGGGCCGCGCGCACGCCGCTGTCGATGGATTCCTGCCCGAGGGAGGGGCCCACGCTGCGCTCCTCAAGCACGGAGACCGGGGCCGGCAGCGAGCCGGCCCTGAGCACGATGGCGAGGTCCTGCGCCTCTGCGGTGGTGAAGTTGCCGGAAATGCTGGCCCTGCCGCCGCCGATGCGCTCGCGGATGACGGGCGCGGAATAGACCTTGCCGTCGAGCACGATGGCCATGCGCCGCCCCACGTTTTCTCCGGTCACGCGCTCGAAGATTCGGCCGCCGCGACCATTGAAGTTGAGGGTCACATAGGCCTGGTTCATCTGGTCAAAGGCGGGGCGGGCATCGGCCACATCCTCGCCGGTGAGCATGGCGTCCTTCTCCACGGCGATGCGGCCTTCCTTCTGGGCTTCCTTGCCCTGACCCGAAGCGGATTCCAGTAGGGGCAGCACCACAACGCCCGAGGGCAGCACAGCCTTGCCCGGGTCCACATCGTCGCGCACCAGATGAAATTCGAGGTGCGCGGTCTGTCCGATAATCTGCACAGCGCGGCGCGGGTCAGAAATGCCGGGGAGCTGCACCTGGATGCGATTGTCCGCCTGCTTGCGGATGTCGGGCTCGGCCACGCCGAACTGGTCGATGCGGTTGCGGATGGTGCGCAGGGCCTGATCAAGCGCCATGTTTTCGAGGCGCGTCACCTCGTCGGAGGTAAAGTGCGCCACATAGCGCAACTGGCCGGCATCCCCTCGCTGGGGCTCCTCCACACTCAGTTGGGGGAAGTGGCGGGCCAGCAATTCCTGGAGCTTGGGCTCGTTTTCGGCGCGCGGCAGGACGAATTCCAGGGTAGTGCCGCCCACGACGCGCGGCCTGAGCACCACGATCTTTTCATCCTGCGCCACACGGCGCACGTCCTGTCCGGCCAGTGCAAGGGCATTGCTGACGGCCTTGGCCACATCCACGCCCAGTGTGAGGTGAATGCCGCCCTTGAGGTCAAGGCCGAGATTGATCTTGCTCGCGGGCAGGATACGCTCCAGCGCCGTCCCTATGCCCGGAATGCTCGGCAGCGCGTAGACCAGGCAGAGCAAGAATACCAGCACGGAAATGCCGAGTCGCCACCGCAGACCCATCGTTCACCTTCCAGAATACGGCCCACATGGCCGAAAATGACAACGGAACCGCCGGGCGGATGGCGCGCGTCTCCATGCGGGGCGGCGCGGCCCCCGGCCCGGCCTGATACGGACGGGAAAAGCCGTCTACTTCTTTTCCGCTGGGGCCGGGGCGCTCGCCTGCATGAGGCCGCCCACGGCAGCGCGTGAAATGCGCAGCTTGGAGTCTCCGCTTTCGAGAAGCACCTGCTCGTCGTCGATTTCGAGGATGCGGCCGATGATGCCGCTGGAGGTCACCACATGGTCGCCGCGCTTGAGCTCGGAGAGCATCTGCTTGTGCGCCTTGGCGCGCTTTTGCTGCGGCCGGATGAGCAGGAACCAGAAAATGACGAACATTAGGATGAGCGGCAGGAACTGCATGAGCATGTCCGTGCCCTCGGGGGCCGCGCCCCCGGCCTGGGGCGTGCCCATGGCGAAAGCGATGGATTCAAACAAAGCGCACCTCCAGAGGTGTAGTCTGACGCGGGGTGGCCCCCACGTCGGCCAAGTTGCAAAAAGTAGCCCCTGCTCTTAGCCTGTACCGGCGGAATTTGCAAGCCATGCGTGGGCGTGGGGGAGGTCGGCCATAGCGGCAGAGAGACGCCCCCTCCCCGGCTTCGGCCTGGCTCAGGCGTCCTCGGTGTCGCGCACCACTTCGAGGATGTCCGGCAACGCGCGGATATCCTCAATGAGCTGGTAGAGCTGGTTCGCGCTCTTTACCTCCACGGTGAAGCGCAGCCGCGCCCTGCCGTCCACCTGGGTATCCATGCTCAGGCCCGTGATGTTGACGCCGCTCTGGGCGATGACCTCGGAAACGCGCGCGAGGACGCCCGCCACGTTTTGCGAGATGATGAATATGCCCGCCTCGTAGGGCTGCTCGGCCTCCGTGCCCTCCCAGTGGACGGAGATGAGCCGTTCCGGCTCCATGTTGGCCACATTGGGGCAATCGGCCCGGTGCACGGTGATGCCCATACCCCGGCTGATATAGCCGATGATGGGGTCGCCCGGGACTGGATTGCAGCACTTGGCAAAGCGCATGAGCACGCCGTCCACCCCGGAAATGCCCACGCCCTCGGTCTTCTTGCGCGCGGCCTCCTTGCTCTCCTTGACGCTCGGCGGCTCGGGCGCGGCCGGGGCCACGGCCTCGGGGTGCAGCACCGCATAGAGGCGGTTGAGCACCTTGCGCGGCGTTATATGGGCATAGCCCACCGCGGCCACGAGGTCGTCAACGCTGTCGAAGTTCATGTCCTGGGCCACAATGGCGAGGTGGCCCTCCTTGTGGGCCTTGCTCACATTGAGGCTGACCTTGCGGCCTTCCTTCTCCAGCATTTCGCGGCCGAGCGCGACGGCATGGGTGCGCTCCTCGGTACGCAGGTAGCGCTGGATGCGGCTGCGCGCCCGGGCCGTCTTGACGAGCTTGAGCCAGTCGCGGTTGGGATTGCGGGCCGGGTCGGTGACGATTTCCACGATGTCGCCGTTCTTGAGCTCCGTGCCCAGAGGCATGAGGCGGCCGTTGATCTTCGCCCCGGCGCAGTGCTGGCCCACCTTGGTGTGGATATGGAAGGCGAAGTCGAGCGGCGTGGCTCCTTCAGGCAGTTCTTTAACATCCCCGGCCGGAGTGTAGACATAGACCTCGTCCTTGAAGAGGTCCATCTTCAAGGAGTGCATGAACTCCCGTGAGTCAGCCTCCTCGCCCTGCCGCTCAAAAATTTCCCTGAGCCACGAAAATTGCTCAAGATCCTTGGTATTGACGCGGCCCTTCTCCTTGTAGAGCCAGTGCGCGGCCACGCCGTGCTCGGCCTGGCGGTGCATGTCCTCGGTGCGGATCTGGATCTCGATACGCTCGCCCTCGGGCCCGATGACCGTGGTATGCAGGCTCTGGTAGCCATTGGCCTTGGGCATGGAAATATAGTCCTTGAAACGGCCGTACACTGGCTTCCACTGCGAATGTACCAGGCCGAGCACGGCATAACAGTCCTTGATGTCCTTGACGAGGACGCGAAAGGCCATGATATCGTGCATTTCGTCCAGCGTGAGGGACTGGGACTGCATCTTTTTATAGATGCTGTACTTGTGCTTGATACGCCCGTAGACCTCGCCCTCAATGCCGTTGGAGGCCAGAAGGTCGCGGAGCAGGTTGACCACCTTGTCGATGATGTGCTTTTCCACCACCTGATGGGTGTCGAGCCAGTGGTCGATCTGGTTATAGATGTCGGGCCTGAGGTACTTGAAGCTCAGGTCCTCAAGACGGCGCTTGAGCACGTTGAGGCCCAGGCGGTTGGCGAGCGGCGCGTAAATATCCATGGTTTCCTGGGCAATGCGGCGCTGCTTGTGGGCCTTCTGGAAATCGAGGGTCTGCATGTTGTGCAGCCTGTCCGCCAGCTTGACCATGAGCACCCGCATGTCGTGGCTCATGGCGAGGATCATCTTGCGGATATTCTCGGCCTGGGCCTCCTCCTTGTTTTCAAAGGTGATCATGCTGATCTTGGTCACGCCGTCGACGATGTCGGCCACATCCTCGCCAAAATTCTCGTCGATTTCCTCAATGGTCGCCTTGGTGTCCTCCACGGTATCGTGGAGCAGGCCCGCGGCCACGGTGGACTCGTCAAAACCCATTTCCGCCAGGGTGGAGGCCACGGCCAGCGGGTGCGACAGGTAGGGTTCGCCCGAAAGCCGCGTCTGGCCGGCGTGCGCCGTGGCCGCATAGACATAGGCGTGCTGGATGAGCTCGAGATTGGCTTTCGTGTTGTTTTCCGAAACCTTGTCCAGAACTTCCTGGATGCGTATCATGACGCCCCCGCAGGCTGGAGGA
>CAMWTD010000106.1 GCA_947177085.1 uncultured Desulfovibrio sp. | reverse complement strand
CACCCGCGGGCGGGCCCCGCCCCCCGAAACCCGTGAACCCGCGCCCCCGGGCCGACATGCTGCTCACTTCCGGGGCCCCCCGGGGCCGTGAGGAGGGGGGGCGCGCCGCCGGCCGCCGCGCCTTGCCCGCGCTGTGGCTCTCGCCGCGCACGGCCGAGCTTTCGCGCACGCTCGTTTCCCGCACGGCGTGGTGGCTGCCCCCGGTGGTCTGGCCGGAGGAGGAAGCCGCGCTCACCCGCATGATCGATCGCCTCTGGCGGCAGGGCGCGCGGCACTTCGTCTGCAATGCGCCGTGGCAACGGGCCTTTTTTCCCGAAACGCTGCCGGAGGACGCCGACCTTCTCGCCGGGCCCTTCTGCAATATCGCCAATGCCGCGGCGCTCGGCCTGCTCGCGCGGCAGGGCTTCTGCGGGGCCTTTGTGAGCCCGGAGCTCTCCCGCGAGGACGCCCTGGCCCTTCCCGGCCAGAGCCCCCTGCCGCTGGGGGCGGTGCTTTCCGGCTTCTGGCCCGTGGGGATTTCCCGCTTCGGGCAGCAGGCCATCAAGCCCAACGAGCCCTTCATGAGCCCCAAGGGCGAGGTGTTCTGGACGCGGCGCTATGGCGGCACGCTGTGGATCTATCCCGCTTGGCCGCTGGACCTTTCAGGACAGCGGCGCGAGCTTGCCGACGCGGGCTACAGCTTCTTCGCGCGCATGGAGGAGACGCCGCCCCAGGGCCTGCCGGAACTCAGGCGCGAGGGCCTCTTCAACTGGAACGGCGCGCTCTTGTGACGGCAGGCCGCTTCCCGCGCGGGCTCGTCCAGCCGGAAGGGGCCTACCGCTTCGGGCTGGAGGCCCTGCTGCTCGCGGCTTTTGCCGTGCGGACCATGCGGGAGCGCGGACGCGGCGCACGCCGTGAGGCTGCCGTGACCGAGCTCGGCGCTGGCTGCGGCGCGGCCCTTCTGGGCGTGGCCCTGCATCTCCCCGGGGCGCGCTGCCTGGGCCTTGAGCGCGAGGCCGCCCTTGTGGAGGCGGCGCGCGCCAATGCCGAAGCCCTGGGCCTTTCCGGGCGCGTCCGCTTTTTTGCGGCGGATGTGGGCCAAGGGCCGCCGGACGCGGGCCCGCAGGACATGGTGCTCGCCAATCCGCCCTGGGGCCAAGCGGGACGCGGGCGGCCATCGCCCTCGCCCCTGCGCGAGAAGGCATTGCGCGCCGGGGACGCCCTTCCCGTTTTTTGCGCGGCGGCCGCGCGACTCTTGCGCCACAAGGGCCTCTTTTGCTGCATCGTGCCCGCGTCGGCGCTCACGCGCATCTGCGCCGCCCTCGAGGGCGCGCGCCTGGGCCTGCGCCGCATCCTGCCGATTCGGCCGCACAGCGGGGAGGCAGCGCACCGACTGCTTTTGCTGGCGCAACAGGGGGCCTGCGCCGAGCCGGAACTCCGCCCCCCGCTCACGCTTCACCGCCGCAGCCAAGGCGCCGGCCCTTCGTGGACGCGGGCGGCCATCGCCTTCTGCCCCTGGCTTGCGGCGCGGGACGCAGCCCGCTCCACGCCCCACGGAGACGCCCCATGAGCTTCGTCGCCGACCTGCACATTCATTCCCGTTTTTCCCGCGCCACCAGCACCGCGCTCACCGTGCCGCATCTCGCGGCCTGGGCGGCCTGCAAGGGCATCGACGTGCTCGGCACGGGCGACTTCACGCATCCCCTGTGGCGCGCGGAGCTGCGCGAGCAGCTCGTACTCGATGAGGAAAGCGGCCTCTACCGCCTCAAGGGGGAGCCCGAGGCGCTTACGGCCCTTGAGGGCGGCCGCCTGGCGCGGCCGGAAGCCACGGAACACGGGGCCGGCCCGCGCTTCTGCCTCCAGGCGGAGATCAGCTCCATCTACAAGCGCGCTGGCCAGGTGCGCAAGGTGCATAACCTCGTCTTCGTGCCCACGCTGGAAGATGCCGACCGCCTCTCGGAGCGCCTCGGCCTCATCGGCAATCTCCATTCCGACGGGCGGCCCATCCTCGGGCTCGACTCGCGCGACCTTCTGGAGATCCTCCTGGAATGCGTGCCCGGAGGCGTGCTCATCCCCGCCCATGTGTGGACGCCGTGGTTCGCGCTTTTCGGCTCCAAGTCCGGCTTCGACCGTCCCGAGGACTGCTTCGCAGACCTTACGGAGCACATTTTCGCGCTGGAGACGGGGCTCTCCTCCGACCCGGCCATGAACCGCCTCTTGAGCCAGCTTGACGGTTACGCGCTCATTTCCAATTCCGACGCCCATTCCGGGGCCAATCTCGGCCGCGAGGCCAACCTTTTCGAGGGACGGCCCTCCTATGCGGGCATGTTCGCGGCGCTTCGGGCCACGGCGCGGCGCGAGCCACAGGACGGTCTCGACTGCCGCTTCCTCGGGACCATGGAATTCTACCCCGAGGAGGGCAAGTACCATCTCGACGGCCACCGGGCCTGCGGCGTGGTGCTCGAGCCCGCCGAAGCCCGCGAGCTTGGCGACCTCTGCCCGGTCTGCGGGCGGCCGCTGACCATCGGCGTGCTCCACCGCGTGCTGGAGCTCGCCGACCGGGAAACGCCGCCCGTGCTTGCGCGCGAGCCTCAGGTCCTGCCGCTGGTTCCGCTCGCCGAAGTGATGGGCGAGATCCTCGGGGTGGGCGCGGCCTCGCGCAAGGTGCGCGAGCGCTATGGCCGGGCCCTCGCCGAGCTCGGGCCGGAACTCGACATCCTCTGCCGCCTTCCCGAGGCGGACGTGCGCGCCTGGTGGGAGCCGCTCGGCGAGGCCGTGGCGCGGATGCGGGCCGGCAATGTGCAGAGGCGGGCGGGCTTTGACGGCCAGTACGGCACGGTGCGCCTGTTCCGGCCCGAAGAGCTCGCCAGTGTCCGCGCGGGCGGCCGCGCCCGCAGACGCCTGCCCGGGCTCGATGCCGCGCCGGAAACCCCGCAGGCGTCGGCTCCCGCCGGGGACGCCGCGCCTCGCGCGATGGCGCGCCCGCGAGAAACGACGTCGTGCGGCATCGACTATTCGCCGGAACAACTGACCGCCCTGCGCGCGGGCACGAGTGCCGAAGATGCCGGGCCCGTCTTTGTGGCCGCCGGGCCCGGCGCGGGCAAGACCCGCATCCTCGTGGGGCGGCTGGAACGCCTGCTTGCGGAAGGCGCGGCCGCGCGGGAGCTTTTGGCGCTCACCTTCACGCGGCGCGCGGCCCGTGAAATGCGCGACCGCCTCGCCGCCGGGCGAAATGCCGGTGAGCCGCTTCCGGCCTGCGACACCCTGCACGGTCTCGCCTGGCGGCTCATTCGGGAAGCCGCCGGGGCGGCATCCGGAGAGGCGCGGGCCGCCCTTCCCGTGCTCCTTGGCGAGGATGCGGCCTTTCGCGTCTTTGCGGGGGCCAATCCCGGCCTTGCCCGCGCCCGGGCCCGCGAGCTTTGGGAGGCCCTGGCCCTCGCGCGGGAGCGCAACGAGGCCCCCGAGGGCGAACTCGCGGAGGCGGCATCCCGCTACGCGGCCGGCAAAAAGGCCCGGGGCCTCCTCGACTATTCGGATCTTCTCGCCTGGCTGCTCGAACACGCGCCAGCCCTGCGAGGCCGCTGGCGGCATATCCTCGTGGACGAGGCGCAGGACCTCTCCCCGGTGCAGCTCGCCGCCGTGCGCGCCCTGCTGCCCGGGGACGGGCGCGGCTTTTTCGGCATCGGCGACCCGGACCAGGCCATCTACGGCTTCCGCGGGGCCACGGGCCAGAGCGCGGAAAGCCTTGCCCGCTTCTGGCCGTCGTTGCGCGTGTTGCGGCTCGGGCGGAGTTATCGCGCGAGCCAAAAGGTGCTCGACACGGCCCGCGCCCTTCTGGCGGACAGGGGCCGCTGCGGGGCACTCACCGCCGCAAGGCCGCTTGGCGCGGAACTCAGGCTCTTCGCCGCGCCGGATGGCCGCGCCGAGGCCCGCTGGGTGGCCCAAAGGGCCCGGGCGCTCATCGGGGCCACGGCGCACAGCCTGCTCGACGCTGCGCAGGCCAAAATGAAGCCGGGCGACCTCGACGGCAGCCTCGCCCCCGGGGATATTGCCGTGCTCGTGCGCCTCAAGGCGCAAATCCCGCCGCTTCTGGCGGCGCTGGAGAGCGCGGGCGTACCCTGCGTCGCGCCCTCGGCCGGGGAATTCTGGCGGGACGACCTCTGCGGCCGCTTCCTCGCCGACGCCGAAAACCGCTGGCGCGCGGCGCGTGAGCGCGGCGCGGCGCTCCCCCCGCCGCAGGACCTGCTGGCCCGCGAGGGGCTCCCCCCGCAGGATGCGGGGGCTTCGGCCGCCGCCGTGGCCGAAAGCGAAGCCGAGGCCCTGCGCCTCGGGCCCGCGTGGCGCGAGCTCTGCCGCCTCTGGGCGCAGTGCGGCGGTTGGGACGCCTTCTTTGAGCGCCTCGCCTGGCTGCATGAGGCCGAGCTCGTAAGCGGCCGCGCGGAGCGCGTCAGCATCCTCACCCTTCATGCCGCCAAGGGGCTGGAGTTTCAGGCGGTCTTTCTCCCCGGGCTGGAAAACGGCCTCCTGCCGCTTAGGCGTGACCTCCTTTTCGGCATCCCCGAAGCCGCTACAAGCGCCGCCCTTGAGGAGGAGCGCCGCCTGCTCTATGTGGGGCTCACCCGCGCCGCGCGGGGCATCTTTGCGAGCTTTGCGAAAAACCGCATTCTCTATGGCCGCACGCTCGCCCTTGCGCCGTCGCCCTTTCTGGACACCATCCGCGCCTTCTGCCGCGAGAGCGCCCTCACCCGGCATGTGCGCCGCAGCGAGGAGCCTTTATCGCTATTCTGAGGCCGGGTCCCCCTCCGCGCAAAAAAAATTCTCTTTTTGCGCGTGCGGCCCTTGACTCTATAGTCGCTATAGCACCTATCTTGGACGTGGATGAATGCCGAAGGCAGTCAAAATGCCCGGCCAAGGAGAAAAGCCATGTCCCAGTGCCAGTGCTGCCATCACCACCACGACGCCCACAGCCACGACCACGAATCCCACAGCCACGAAGGGCATTCCCGCGACGACCACGGGCACAGCCGCGAGGCCAAGGCCGCCTTCGTCTCCCCCGTGCCTGCGTCCACGGCCACGCGCGCCGTCTACCGCATCCCCAACATGGACTGCCCCATGGAGGAAGCGCTTATCCGCAACAAGCTTTCGACGCTTCCCGGCATCACCGGGCTTTCCTTCAACCTCATGCAGCGCCTGCTCACCGTGGACCACGAGCCCGGCCTCGCGGCGGAGAGCATCGAGTCGGCGCTCACCGCCATCGACATGCTCCCGGAGCGGCCGGACGCCGCGGCCGCCGCGGCCGAGACGCCACGGATCCCCTGGCGGCGCATCTGCTGGGCCACGGGCCTCGCCGCCCTCGCCGAGGCGGTGGAGCTTTTCGCGGAATGGGGGCGCTTTCCGGCCGCCACGCAGACCGGGGCGGAGTGGGCGGCCGCGGCCCTTTCGCTGGCCGCCATCCTCCTTGCCGGGCTCGGCACGTTCCGCAAGGGCTGGCTCGCACTCATCAACCGCAACCTCAATATCAACGCCCTCATGGCCGTGGCCGTCACCGGGGCCTTCTGCATCGGCCAGTTCCCCGAGGCCGCCATGGTCATGGCGCTCTTCAACCTTTCCGAGGCGCTGGAGGCCCGCGCCCTTGACCGCGCGCGCAACGCCGTGAGCGACCTTCTGGCGCTCGCCCCGGCCACGGCCACCGTGCTCCAGCCGGGCGGCGCGTGGCTCGAGGTCGCGGCCGCCGACGTCACGCCGGGCAGCCGCGTGCGCGTGCGCCCGGGCGAGCGCGTGGCCCTGGACGGCGTGGTGGCATCCGGCCGTTCCACCCTCAACCAGGCCCCCATCACCGGGGAGAGCATCCCGGTGGAAAAGGGCCCCGGCGACACGGTCTTTGCCGGAACCATCAACGAGACCGGGGCCTTCGAGTTCACCGTCACCGCCGCCGCGCGCGACACCACGCTCGCGCGCATCATCCACGCCGTGGAGGAGGCGCAGGCCACACGCGCGCCCATGCAACGCTTTGTGGACCGCTTCGCCCGCTGGTACACGCCCGCCGTGTTCGCCCTCGCCGTACTGACGGCGCTTCTGCCGCCGCTTTTCTTCGGCGCGGCCTGGTCCGGCTCCGTCTATATGGCGCTCGTGCTGCTCGTCATCGGCTGCCCCTGCGCGCTCGTCATCTCCACGCCCGTGACCGTGGTCTCCGGCATGGCCGCGGCCGCGCGCAAGGGCATTCTCATCAAGGGCGGGGCCTATCTCGAGCAAGGGCGTCTTCTGGACCATCTCGCCCTCGACAAGACAGGCACGCTCACCCGAGGCGAGCCCGTGCGGACGGATTTCATCCTCCTCGTCGAAGAGGGGCGGCGCGACGAAGTCGCCCTCATGGCGGCGAGCCTCGCCGCCCGCTCGGATCACCCGGTCTCGCGAGCCGTGGCCGCGGCCGGGGAGGGCCTCGCCCTCATGGAAATGGCGGAAGTGACGGCGCTGCCCGGCGAAGGCGTGGCCGCCACTGCCGCCGGGCGTCGCTGGCATCTCGGCAATTACCGCCTCATGGAGCGGCTCGGCGCGGGAAGCCCGGCCCTCATGGAGCGCATGGCCGCGCTGGAGGCCGGGGGTAAGACCACGGTGGCGCTCGCCTCGGCGTCGACGGATGCTCCCGGAACCGCCCGGGCCGAAGCCCTGTTCGCCGTGGCAGACGGCCTGCGCGAGACCAGCGTGGAGGCTGTCGCGGAGCTCAAGGCCCTTGGCGTGCGCACCCTGCTGCTCACCGGCGACACCGAGGCCACGGCCAGGGCCATGGCAAAGGCCGCTGGGGTGGATGAATACCGGGCCGGGCTGCTGCCGCAGGACAAGCTCGCCATCGTGGAGGAGCTTGAGCGCGCGGGCGCGCATGTGGGCATGGTGGGCGACGGCATCAACGACGCGCCGGCGCTGGCCAAGGCGGATATCGGCTTCGCCATGGCGGCCGGCGGTACGGACACGGCCATCGAGACGGCCGATGTGGCCCTCATGGACGACGACCTGCGCAAGGTCCCGCGCTTCATCCGCCTTTCGCGCGCGACCCACGCCATCCTGGTGGAGAACATCGCCTTCGCCCTGGGGCTCAAGGCCGTGTTCTTCGCCCTCACCTTCGCGGGGCTCGCGACCATGTGGATGGCGGTGTTCGCGGATGTGGGCGCGTCGCTCGTGGTGGTGGCAAACGGCCTCAGGATCTTGCGAAAGTAAGGGGCGCGCGCCGGGACGGGCGCGGGCGCATGAGGCCCGCGCTTGCCCTCGCCGCCGCGAACAGATAGAGTCGCGGCATGAATGACACTCCCACCATGCCCGGGGGCGCTCGCCCCGGGCACAGCGACGTTTTTGCCCGGCTCTTCCCGGGCTCCCGCATCCGGCCCGTGGCCCCGGCGGACCTTGAGGCCGCCCGCTCCCACCTCGACAACCTCACCAAGCCCGTGGGCAGCCTCGGGCGTCTCGAAACGCTGGCGGCCCGGCTCTGGGCCATGACCGGGGGGCGGCCCCTCAACGTGGAACCGGCCCTCATGCTCACCGTGGCGGGCGACCACGGCATCGCCGCCCGGGGGGTCTCGCCCTTTCCGCAGGCCGTGACGCGCCAGATGGTCGCCAACTTCCTCGCCGGGGGCGCGGCCATCAACGTGCTCTGCCGGGCCAACGGCCTCGCCCTGCGCGTGGTGGATGCCGGCTGCGCGGGCGGACCCTTCGCGCCGCACCCCCTGCTCATCGAGCGCCGT
>CAMWTD010000105.1 GCA_947177085.1 uncultured Desulfovibrio sp. | reverse complement strand
ATCCAGCATTCTCAAGCCAACGCCCAGGCCCACGGTGAGCAGGAAGCAGGCGCGCCCGCCCGCCCAGTGGCGCAGGGCCGGGGGCCTGCCGGCCCGGGCGGGCTCGCCTGCTTCCTGCTCACCGTGGGCCTGGCCTTTGGCTTGAGAATGCTGGAATGGCCCTCGTGGCAGAACCCGGAATACCGCCTCGGCGGGGAGATGCTCCTCGCCACGCACGACGCCTACCACTGGGTGGCCGGGGCCGTGGGCTTCGGCCTTGCCGTGGACCATCCCATGGCCGAAATGCTGCGCCTGATGGCGGCCCTCGCCGGGACGACGCCCGCTGCCGTGGCCTTCTGGTTCCCGGCCGTTCTCGCGAGCCTTGTGGCGGGCATCGTCTTTCTCTGGGCCTGGGCTCTGGGCAGCATGGAGGCCGGCGTGGCCGCGGGCCTCGTGGCGAGCATGGCACCGGGCTTTCTCGCGCGCACCCTGCTCGGCTACTATGACACGGACCTCGTGACCCTGTTCTTCCCCCTGCTCATGACGCTGGCCCCGGCCTGCTGGGCCATGCGCTACATGCTCTTGCCGCAGATGGTGCTCGCCCGGCTGCGCCAGCCCGGAGCGAACCTTTGGGCGCGCCTGCGCCGTAAGCGCCCGGACGCGGGCCCGGCCGCAAGCCTCGCCGCGCCCGCCGCGTCTTTCACCGACGCCCTCCGGCCCGGGAATCCGCTGCGTCCCTTCTGGACCATATTGCTCGGCCTCTCGGGCCTGCTCTCCTGGTGGGCGCAGGAGTGGCATTCGGTCTTTCCCTATCTCCTGCGCTACAATGTGGCCCTGCTCGGCGCCATGGCGCTCGTCCTGGGGCCGAGGGGGCGGCGCGGGCCGCTCTTCCTCGGGGCGCTCGCCTATGCGCTGCCCGCGCTCGGGGGCCTCGCGGGCTGCGTTTTTGACCTTGTGCTGCTCGCCGCGCACGCGCCCGGCGCTTCCGGGGCCGACGGCCGGGGGCTCAGGCGCTTCCTGCTTGAGCCGCGGGTGCTCGCCGTGCTCTGGGCCTGCGTGGGCCTGCTCCTCCTGCGCGGGGAGATCCTGACCACGCTCGTCACCCACGCCAACGCCTACCTCAAGCACAGCGGCGACGCGCGCGGCGCGGGGGCGACGGCGCTCGTCTACCCGTCCGTGGCGCAGTCCATCATCGAGGTGCAGGACCTGAGCTTCGCCGCGCTCTTTCCCTATTTCCACCCCTGGATGGAAGCGGCCGTGGCCGGCCTCGCGGGCTTTGTGCTCCTCATTTTCCGGCGGCCGGGCACGCTGTTCCTGCTGCCGCTCTTTGTGCTCGCCCTCTTGAGCACGCGCCTCGGCGGCCGCATGGTCATGTTCGGCGCGCCCGTGGTGGCCCTCGGCCTCACCGTGCCGCTCGCATGGCTTGTGGGCCGCCTGCTCCCCGCAAAGCTTCGCGGCGCGCCCGCGTCGTGGCTTGCCGCCGTCATCGCCGTGGCGCTCTTTGTCGCGCCCTTCGCCCACATGGTCCCCGCGCTTTCCCAGGGGCCCATCATCAATCGCCGCCACGCCGCCGCCCTGGCCCAGGCGCGCGACATCACGCCGAAGGACGCCCGGCTCTGGCTCTGGTGGGACTGGGGCTATGCGGCCCACTATTTCGCAAGACGGCCGACCATCGCCGACGGCGCGCAGCACGCCGGCCCCTCGCTCTACCTCCCGGCGGCGGTCTTTGCCACCGACAATCCGCGCTTCGCCCGCCAGATCATCCGCGAGGCCTCGCGCTACGGCGACGAGCCGGGCGCGCTCTTCGCCGGGCTCGACTCCGCCGGGGCGCAGGCTCTTGTGGAGAGGCTGCGCTCGCCCGCCACGCCGCTGGTGGCCGGGCACGGGCGGCAGTTCATCGTGGCGAGCTTCGAGATGCTCCGGCTCGGCTTCTGGATCAGCAATTTCGGCAACTGGAACTTCGTCACCCGCCACGGCGAGGGCGGAGCGCTCTCCATCGTGCCGCAGGCGCTGGCCTATCGCCTCAAGACGGGCGAGGTGCGCCTCATGGACAGCGGCGGCATCATCTACCCCGCCTCCATCGCAGTCTTTGACGAGACGGGCGTGACGAAACGCAACTATGTGCAGGAGTGGTTCGACGCCCACCCCGATGCCAGCGTCCGCGCGCAGCAGGCGTTTCTCGCCGGGCGGCGCAACGTGCACTTTCTCTTCAACCGCGTGACGGATGAAAAGCTCGCCATGGACGAGGGCATCTTCAACTCGCTCATGGTGCGCCTTTTACTGTGCGACCCGCAGGATCCGCGCATCTCGCCCTATTTCAAACTGGTGTACGACAATGTGTTCGCGCGCATTTACGAGGTGCTGCCCGCGGACGGCGACAGGCCCTGACCGGCCTCAGTGGTGGTAGGGGACCTTGCGCAGGATGCACTCGGCGCGGTAGAGCTGCTCCAGCAGGAGGACGCGGGCGAGTTCGTGCGGCCAGGTCATGGCCGAGAGGCTGAGGCGGCGCGGACAGGCCGCCAGCACCTCAGGCGAGAGGCCGAAGGGGCCCCCGACGACAAAGGCCGGGCGCAGGGCCCGCTCGTCATAGCGGCGGAGCAGTGCCGCCAGCGCGGGGGAATCCAGGGCCTCGCCGCCCTCGTCGAGGGCTATCGCCGCAACGCCGGAGGAGCCGAGCGCCTCCAGAAGCCGCCGCCCCTCCTGCGCGGAACGGGCGGCAGGGGCGAGGGCGGCGTCGCCGTCGCGCACCTCCATGAGCTCCACGCGCCGCCAGCGGCCGAGGCGCTCCCGATAGTGCGCGGCGGCCTCGCGCCAGAACGGCGTTTTCACCTTGCCCACGCAGAGGAGCCGCAAAAGGTTGCCAGTCATGCCCCCACATTCCCCCATCTTGCCCCGGGGGGACGCGCGCCCGCCGGAACCGCGCCGCCTCGGGCTCGAGGAGGCAGCGGCCTGCCTCGCCCGGGGGGGCGTCGTCATCTTCCCCACCGAGACCTTGTACGCCATCGGCTGCCGGGCCGACAAGGGCCGCGCCTGCGCCCGCATCTGCGAAATCAAGGGACGCCCCGGCGGCTCCCCGCTGCCGCTTCTGGCCGCCGGCCAGGAGCAGGCCGCCCGCGCGGCGCGCCTGGAGGAAGCGCCCCGGCGTCTGCTCGACGCCTTCTGGCCCGGGCCCCTGAGCCTGCTTTTGCCGGCGCTGCCCGGCGTGGCCCCCCAGGCCCGCAATGGCGCGGGCCTCGCGGCCCTGCGCGTCACGTCCCATCCCCTGGCCGCGCGCCTCGCATCGCTGGCCGGTTTCGCGCTCACGGCGAGCAGCGCCAATTTCAGCGGCGCCGCGCCCGCGGCCCGCGCGGAAGATCTCGACCCGGCGCTTCTGGCGGCGCTCGCCCTGTCAGGCGGCGAGACCGGCCTGCTCGCGGCGGCCACGCCCGGGGAGGAGCCCGGGGGGGGCCCGCCCTCCACCCTCGTGCAGCCGCTTCCCGGGGCTCGCGCGCTGCGCCTTCTGCGGGCGGGCGCTGTCAGCGCCGAAGCCCTGGAGGCAGCGGGCTTCCGGGTCGAAACCTGAGCCGGGGTTTGCCTCCCCTTGCGCCCGGCTTGCGGATGACGCGGCGCTGGCATACCATTTTTCCCTCACGAGGAGCGCAGCCATGAAAAAAACCGTTCTCTGCCCGCATTGCGGCAAGCCCTTCAGCAAGTGGTGCAATCCCACGCCCACCACGGATGTGGTCATCCACGAGCCGGGCAGGGGCGTGGTCATCATCCGGCGCGCTAACGAGCCTTTGGGCTATGCCCTCCCCGGAGGCTTCATCGAGGAGGGCGAGCAGGCCGAAGCCGCCGCCGTGCGCGAGATGCGGGAGGAAACGGGCCTCGACGTGGAGCTCACCGGCCTGCTCGGCGTCTATTCGCGCCCCCTCCGGGACCCGCGTCAGCACACCCTGAGCGTGGTCTTCACCGGGCGGCCGCGCGACGCCGCGGCCTTGCGCGCGGGTGACGACGCGGCGGCCGCGGCCTTTTATCCGCTGGACGCGCTCCCGGAGCCCATGGTGTTCGACCATGCCCGCATCCTCGAGGATTTTGCCGACGTGCTCGCCGGGCGCAGGGCCGTCGCGCCCGTGGAACCGCGAGGAGACCGCTAGCCGTGGGCTATGCCAGCCTTCAGGACTGCGCGCGCGACCTCGAGGCCGCCGGCGACCTTGTGCGCGTGGACGCGCCGGTCGACCCGCATCTCGAACTCGCCGCCATCCAGCGCCGGGCCTTCCGCGCGGGCGCGCCGGCCCTGCTTTTCACACGGGTCACGGGGACGTCCTTTCCGGTGCTCGTCAACCTGTTCGGCACGCGGGAACGCCTGCGCTTCCTCTTTCGGGACGGCCTCGCCGCCACCGAGGCCGTGCTCGCGGGCAAGGCGGACCCGCTCGGCCTGTTGCGCCGCCCCGACAGGAGCCTCAAGGCCCTCGGGGGTCTTGGCCGGATGCTGCCGCGCTGGGTGAGCGCGAAGCGCGCGCCTGTCCTCGCCGGACGCGCCACGCTCAAGGCGCTGCCGCCGCTCGTCTCCTGGCCGCTGGACGGCGGCCCCTTCATCACCCTGCCGCTCGTCTACAGCGAGGACCCGGCGCGCCCCGGGGCCGGCGCATCCAATCTCGGCATGTACCGCATCCAGCTTGCCGGCAACGACTACGCGGATGACGAGGTGGGGCTGCATTACCAGATCCACCGGGGCATCGGCGTCCACCACGCGCACGCGCTCGCCGCGGGCAAGCCGCTTCCCGTACGCATCCATGTGGGGGGGCCCCCCGCGCTCACGGTGGCCGCGGTGATGCCGCTCCCCGAAGGGCTCTCCGAACTGCGTTTCGCTGGCCTTTTGGGGGCGCGGCGCGTGCGCCTGGCCCCCGGGGAGGAGGGCCTCGACCTGCCCGTGCTCGCCGAGACGGATTTCTGCATTTCCGGCGAGGTGCTGCCGGACACGCGGCCCGAGGGCCCCTTTGGCGACCATGTGGGCTATTACAGCCTGCGCCACGACTTCCCGGCCTTGCGCGTGGCCTCGGTGACGCACAGGCCGGGCGCCATCTGGCCCTATACCTCGGTGGGGCGGCCGCCGCAGGAAGATACCGTCTTCGGGGACTTCATCCACGAACTCACCGGGCCGCTCGTGCCCCAGGTTTTTGCCGGGATCGCCGAAGTCCATGCCGTGGACGCGGCCGGCGTGCATCCGCTGCTGCTCGCGCTCGGGAGCGAGCGCTACACCCCCTGGGAGGCTGGCCGCCGCCCGCGCGAGCTCCTCACCCAGGCCCTGCACCTCCTCGGGACGACCCAGACGGCGCTCGCCAAGTATGTGCTCATCACGGCGCGGGAGGACGCGCCGGGGCTCACCTCCCGGGATGTGGGCGGCTTTCTCGCCCATATGCTCGAGCGCGCGGATTTTCGCCGCGACCTGCACTTTCTCACGCGGAGCACCACGGACACCCTGGACTACACGGGCACGGCCCTCAACGAGGGCTCCAAGCTCATCTGGGCTTCCTGCGGCGAGGCCCGCCGCAAGCTCGGGACGGGCGCGGACGGCCTGGGGACCCTGCCGGAGCTGCCGCCGGGCTTCGGCAGCCCGCAGGTGGTGCTTCCGGGCGTCGTCGCCCTCCGCGGCCCCCGCCATGCGCGGGGACGCGGCGAGCCGGACCCGGCCATGGAAGAGCTGGCCCGCCGCCTCGGCGCGTGGGACCGGCGCGAGAGCTTCCCGCTGGTGGTGGCGGCCGACGAGCCGGACTTTTGCGCGGCAAGCCTCGAAAATCTTCTCTGGGTCGCCTTCACCCGCTCGGACCCGGCCACGGACTGCTACGGCGCGGACGCGCGCACCACGGCCCGCCACTGGAGCTGCGAGGCCCCGCTCGTCATCGACGCCCGGGCGAAGCCCTTCCACGCGCCGCCGCTGGAGGAGGACCCGGAAGTCAGTGCCCGCGTGGACGGCATGGCCGCGCCCGGGGGACCCCTCCACGGGCTTTGGTAGGCGCGGCGCACGCTCCCCATTGCAAGGAAAGACGCCATGAAGATCGCCATGATCCAATGCGACAGCGTGCCCGGCGATATCGCGGGCAATGCCGCCCTCATCCTCGAGGCGGCGCGCAAGGCCCGTGGGGCCGCTCTCTGCGTCACCCCGGAGCTCGCGCTCTCGGGCCCCGAGCCCGGGGAATATCTCCATGCGCGGGATTTCGCGCGCGGCTTGCGCCGCGCCCTGGACGGGCTCGCCGGCGCTCTTGCCGACGGCCCGGCGCTTTTGGTCGGCGCGCCCGCGCCCAGCCTGTCGCGGCCCGGGGGCTACGCCAATGCCGCCGTGCTGATCCACGGCGGGCGGCTCCAGGTGGTGTCGCGCAAGGTGCGGCCCAACCTGCGCCGCCACGGCCAGCCCGGCGCGGAGGCGCTGCCCTGGGATGACGGCGTCTCCTGCGGCATCGTCTCGCTCGAGGGCTGGCGGCTGGGGGTGGTGGTGTGCGAGGACGCGGCCATGCGCGCCGAAGCCTTCTGGCGGCAGCCGCCGCCCGGCGCGCCCGACCCCCTTGGCGACCTCACCCGCCGCGGCGTGGACGCCATCATCCACATGACCGCCGCGCCCTACCGGCCCCGCGCCCAGGAGGAGGCCGAGCGCGTGCTTTCCCACGTGGCCGCGCGCGAGCATGTGCATCTTGTGTCCGTGAACCTCGTGGGGGGGGACGGGGCCACCGTCTACAGCGGCCAGAGCGTGGCCTTTGACCCGGCCGGACGGCTGCTTGCCCGGGCCCGGGCCTTCGCGCCGGATCTCGTGCTGGTGGATACCGCGGCCGACGCCAGGCCGGAACCGGGGGACGAAAGCGAAAAGACGGCGGACGGCCTGCCCGTCAATCCCGTGGCCCCGGCGTGCGCCGGGGTGGAGGAAAGCCGCTGGCGGGCCCTAACGCTCGGCACGCGCGACTATGTGCGCAAGAGCGGCGCTTCCCGCGTGATTGTGGGGCTTTCCGGGGGCATGGATTCGGCGCTTGTGGCCTGCGTGGCCGCCGAGGCCCTGGGCCCGGAAAACGTCACCGGGGTGCTGATGCCCTCCCCGCACACAAGCCGCGCCTCCGTGGAGGATGCGGAGGAACTCGCGCGCAATCTCGGCGTCGCCACGCTCACCGTGCCCATTGCCGGGCTCATGGAGGCATTTTCCACGGCGCTCGCCCCCGGGCTTGAGCGCTTCCCGGCGTGGCCCGGCGACGTGACCGCCGAGAACCTCCAGGCCCGCATCCGCGGCACTCTCCTCGCCTCGCTCGCCAACCGGGCGCGGGCGCTGGTGCTCAACACGGGCAACAAGAGCGAGGTCGCCATGGGCTATTGCACGCTTTACGGCGACGCCGTGGGCGCGCTCGCCGTCATCGGCGACCTCACCAAGACCGAGGTCTACGCCCTCGGGCGCTGGCTCAATGCGTGGAAGGGCCTGGAGCTCATCCCCGAGGCCATCTTCGTGAAGGCCCCCAGCGCGGAACTCCGGCCCGGGCAGAAGGATACGGACTCCCTGCCGCCCTATGACGAGCTCGACCCGCTGCTGGAGCGCCTGCTCGGCGGCGCTGGCGGCGCGGAGGCGAAGCCAGGGGAAGTCGCGGAGGCGGCGGACGCGAGGGACGTGGGCCTCGCCGACGAGGTGCGGCGTCGCCTGTTCGCGTCGGAATTCAAGCGCAGGCAGTTGCCGCCCGCGCTCCGGGTGAGCGGCGTGCCCTTCGGGCAGGATGGCTGGCAGGCCCCGGTGGCTGGCCGCTAACGGCTTCCCTGAAAGGCGGCCGGGGGTGTTGGCG
>CAMWTD010000104.1 GCA_947177085.1 uncultured Desulfovibrio sp. | reverse complement strand
TTGCCATCTCCCGGAACGTGCCTATTTTCAACTCCGGCCACCGGAATTTCGCGCAAGCCCGCGCCCGGCGAACCCAAAGGAGCACCCATGAGCGCCCTGACCCCCCGCGAGATCGTGGAGGAACTCAACAAGTTCGTCATCGGCCAGGAACAGGCCAAACGCATGGTGGCCGTGGCCGTGCGCAACCGCTGGCGCAGGCAGCATCTTGCGCCGGAGTTGCGCGACGAGATCGCGCCCAAGAACATCATCATGATGGGCCCCACGGGGGTGGGCAAGACGGAGATCGCAAGACGGCTCGCGCGGCTTTCCGGCGCGCCCTTTCTCAAGGTCGAGGCCACCAAGTTCACCGAGGTGGGCTATGTGGGCCGCGACGTGGAATCCATGGTGCGCGACCTCATGGAGATCGGCATCAACCTCATGCGCGAGGAGGAGAACGCCCGGGTGCGCGCGGCCGCCGAAGCCGCCGCCGAATCCCGCCTCATGGATCTTCTCCTGCCGCATTCCTTCGGCCAGGAGGAGCGCAGCAAAACGCGCGAGAAGTTGCTCCAGCAGTTCCGGCTCGGCTACCTCGACGACCGCGAGGTGGAGATGGAAGTCACCGAGCAGGGCGGCCGGGGCATCGACATCTTCGCCATCCCGGGCATGGACCAGATGGGCGGCCAGGTGAAGGACATGTTCAGCAAGGCCTTCCCGCCCAAGCGCAGCCGGAAGAAGCTCAAGCTGCGCACGGCCTTCAACATCCTCGTGCAGGAGGAATCCGCCAGGCTCGTCGACCAGGAGGCCCTCACCGAAAAGGCCCGCGAGCGCGTGGAGCAATCCGGCATCATCTTCATCGACGAAATCGACAAGATCGCGAGCTCCTCCCAGAACCGCACTTCGGACATCTCGCGCGAGGGCGTGCAGCGCGACCTTCTGCCCATCGTGGAGGGGAGCGTGGTCAACACCAAGCACGGCATGGTGAAGACGGACCACATCCTCTTTATCGCCGCCGGGGCCTTCCACTTCAGCAAGCCCTCGGACATGATCCCCGAGCTGCAGGGCCGCTTTCCCCTGCGGGCGGAGCTTCAGCCGCTGGGGCGCGAGGAATTTCTGCGCATCCTCACCGAGCCGCACAATGCCCTCGTCAAGCAGTACGAGGCCCTGCTCGCCACCGAGCGCGTGAAGCTCAGCTTCACGCCCGACGGCCTGAAAGAAATCGCCGCCTTCGCCGAGGAGGCCAATGCCCGCGCGGAAAATATCGGCGCGCGCCGCCTCTACACCATCATGGAAAGGATCCTGGCCGACATCTCCTTCGCCGCGCCGGAAAAGGCGGGGAGCGAAGTCGTCGTGGACGAGGACTATGTGCGGGATCAACTGCGCGACGTGCGCGACGACCAGGACCTGAGCCGCTATATTCTGTAATCCTCAAGGAGCCGCATGTTCTTTCTCTGGCCCCTCATCCCCTATTTCTACCTGCTTATCCGCCTCATCATTCCGGCGCGCATGGGCATGGCGGCCAAGGCCGGCTGCGCCGTCCTTCTGCTTGTCGTCACCCAGGCCTTCGCCATCAACAGGTTCCTCATCGGCAACCTTGCCTCCCCCGAGCTGCCCCGCTGGCTGCTCATGGTCCAGGGCTGGCTGCTCGCAGCGGCGCTTTTGCTGTTCGCGCTGGTGCTCCTGCGCGATGTCTTCCTGCTCCTGCGCCGGCTCTGGCGCGTTTTCACGCGCCGCAAGAGCGGGGCCCCGGCCGCGGGAACGGGTTCCCCGGCATCGCCCACGAGGCGCGAGCTCGTGCGCGCGGGCTGCGGCGGCCTGCTCCTCGCGCGGCCGGCCGAGCGCGTGGCCCTGGCCGCGGCGGTGCTCGGTCCCACGGCCTTCGGCGTGGGCGAGGCCGTGGCCGTGCCGGCCCTGCGCGAGGAGGAGGCCCGCCTGCGCCGCCTGCCTCCAGAGATGGACGGCCTGCGCGTGGCCCAGATTAGCGACCTGCACATGAGCTCGCTGCTCAAGCGGGACTGGGTGGCCGCGGTGGTGGACCTCGTCATCGCGCAAAAGCCGGACCTTATCGTGCTCACGGGCGACATGGTGGACGGCCCGCCCGCGCTGCGCATGGAAAGCGCGCGGGAGCTCAAGCGCCTTGCCGCGCCCCTCGGCGTGTTCGCCTGCGTGGGCAACCATGAGTATTACAGCGGCTACGCGGCCTGGGTGCGCGTTTTCGGCGAGCTCGGGCTTCACATGCTGCTCAACAGCCACGCCGTGCTCCGGCCCCGGGGCCGGGAGCTGGTGCTTGCCGGCGTGACGGACCCCGTTGCCCGCACCTTCGGCCTCCCCGGCCCGGATATGGAGGCGGCCATGGCGGGCGCTCCGGCCGAGGCCCCCTGCATCCTCCTCGAGCACCGGCCCGGTTTCGCGCCGCTGCGCGCGCGCCAGGGCGCGGACTTCCAGCTTTCCGGCCATACCCACGGCGGGCAGGCCCCCGGCCTGCGCGAAATCGTGAGCGCCTTCAACAAGGGCTATGTGCGCGGCTGGTTCAACGTGGAGGGCATGCCGCTCTACGTGAGCCCCGGGGCCGGCCTCTGGGGGGGCTTCCCCATCCGCATCGCCACGCCTTCGGAGGTGGCCGTCTTCACCCTGCGCGGCGGCGGCGCGGCCTGAGCGGAAGCCCGGGCAGCATTTTTCGCGGCCGTCCCATGACAAAGCGGGCCCCTGCGCTCCCCCTGGCGGGAGCGGCATCGCGCCCCCACGGGAGTGTTCATGCAACAGCTTTTCCTCATCCTCGCCCTCGCCTTTTCCCTGCTGGTCCCCGCAGCGCCGCTTTTGGCCAGGGACACGGCTCCTCAGGCATCCGCACCGCAGGCCGCGGCCGCGCATAAACCCACAGACGAAGCTCCCGCCCGCCAGGACAGCATCCTCACGCGCCTGCCCAACGGGCTTTTGGTCTACATCCTGCGCGACGCGCGTTTTCCCCTCGTCTGCACACGGCTCTATGTGCGCGCGGGCTCGGCCAATGAGGAGCCCGAACACGCGGGCATCAGCCACGTCCTCGAGCACATGGTCTTCAAGGGCACGGAACACCGCCCCAAGGGGCAGGTGGCGAAGGATGTGGAGGCCCTGGGCGGCTACCTCAACGCGGCCACAAGTTTTGACAAGACGTGGTATCTCACCGACATGCCCGCCAAGCACTGGCGCGTGGGCATGGAGGTGGTGAAGGAAATGGCCTTCCAGCCCACGCTGGACGCGGCCGAGCTCGAGGCGGAAAAGGGCGTCGTCATTTCCGAGCTCCAGCGCGGCGAGGATTCGCCCCAGCGCAAGCTGTATGAAAACCTCCAGACGGCGGCGCTCCACAACACGCCCTACGGGCGGCCCATCATCGGCTATGCCGACACCATCCGTGCCATCACCGTGGCCGATCTCCGCGCCTATATCGCCCGCTGGTATCAGCCGGACAACATGATGCTGCTCGTGGCTGGCGACATCGAGCCTTCGGCCGTGCTTGCCCACGCGCAGGAGCTCTTTGGCGGGCTTGCGAACAGCTCGGATCTCGCCGTGCCCGGGCCCCTGGACCTCGCGGGCGCCCCCGGAGGCCCGCAGGTGGAAGTGGTCCGCGGCCCGTGGAACAAGGTCTATCTCGGCATGGCCTTTCCCGCGCCCGGGCTGCGCGATTTGCGCTCCGTGGACCTCGATGTGCTCTGTTACCTGCTCGGGGGCGACGGCACCTCCCCCTTTTACCGCAAATACAAGTACGAGCGCCAACTGGTGGACAGCATCAGTGTGGGCAACATGAGCCTTGCCCGCGCGGGGCTGCTCACCGTCACGGCCCAGCTCGACGCCGACAAGGTGGAAACCTTCTGGACCGAGATCACCCGCGACCTCGCGGCCCTCTCGGCCAATGACTTTACGCCCGAGGCCGTGGCCCGCGCCAAATTCAACCTCGAGGACAGCATGGATCGCGCCGGGGAGACCCTCAACGGTCTCGCCTCCTGGAAGGGGACCATCCAGTTCGACCTCGGCGGCGAACAGGCCGAGCGAAACCTGCGCTTCACCCAGCGCAACGTGGATACGGCCCAACTGCAAAACGCCATCGGCCTCTGGTTCGACCCGGCACTCGCGCGCGTGCGCGTGCTCGCGCCCGAAGCGGCCCCGGCCGATCTGGCGACGCGCCTGGAGGCGACCCTGCGCAAGAACTGGACGGCCCCTCAGGCGCCCCCCGCCGGAATTGCCAAGCCGGACGGCGGCAAAGCGCGCGAGACCATCGACCTTGGGAGCGGCCGCACGGTCATCCTTATCCCGGACGCCACCGTGCCCTATGTGTCGCTGGACCTGCTCTTCACGGGCGGCAACGCCCTGCTCGAACCCACACAGCAGGGCCTCGCGGACCTCACGGCGCGCCTGCTCTCGGACGGCTGCGCCGAGCTGGACGCCCAGGGCGTGGAGCGCTGGCTCGCCGAGCGGGCCGCGTCCGCCGGGGCCTCCGCTGGCTTGCAAAGTTTCGGCATCGCCCTCACCGGGCCCTCGCGCTTCAACGCCGAATATTTCGGCTTTTTGCGCGACATGATCGCAAGCCCGCGCTTCGAGACGCAGGAGCTCAGGCGCGAGGTTGAGAACATGCAGTCCGCCATCCGCCAGCGGGCGGACAGGCCGCTCTCCTATATGTTCGCCAGAGTGAATCCCTTCCTCTTCCCGCATGGCCAGGCCTACGGCTACGACAGCCTCGGCACGCCGGAGCTCCTCGCCGGCTATGACGACACAATGGTGCGCGACTTCTGGAGGCGTCAGGCCGCCCAACCTTGGGTTCTTTCCGTGGCGGGCACTTTCGACCGCGAGGCCGTCATCGCCTTCGCCAGGAGCCTGCCCGTACCGACGGGCATCGCCAGGACGGCCCCCCGGCCCCAGTGGGGCACGGAGAAAAACCTGGCCCTCACGCTCCCGGGGCGCAACCAGGCGCACCTGCTCCAGATCTTCCCCACCGTGCCGCTGACGCATCCCGACGCCCCGGCCCTGCTCCTGCTGCAATCCGTGCTCTCTGGCCAGAGCGGGCTTCTGTTCACCAAGCTCCGGGACGAGCAGGGCCTCGGCTATACGGTGACGGCTTTCAACCGCAACATGCCCGAGGCGGCCTTCATGGCCTTCTATATCGGCACTACGCCCGACAAGCTCGCAGAGGCGCGCAAGGGCTTTGCCGAGGTGATCGGCGGCATCCGCGAACAGCCGCTCCCCGCCGAGGTGCTCCGCGCGGGCGCGAACAGCCTCCTGGGCGAATACCTGCGCGAGCGCCAGAGCCTCGCCTCCCGCGCCGGGGAGGCCGCCACGGACGCCCTGCTCCACTACCCGCAGGATTTCCAGAAGACCCTGCTCGACAAGGCCGCCACGCTCACGCCGGCGGATGTGCAGGCCGTGGCCCGCAAGTACCTTGTCCCGGGCGACGCCTATGACGTGACGCTGCTGCCCTGAGCGGGCGCAGTCATCGCGCCGCGAAGGGCGGCGTCCCGCATGGCCGTGCGGGACGCCGCCCTTTACTTCCGACCCCGACTTGCGTATCTAGAAAAAATTAACAGGTGAACCGCTCTGCGTTTCCACCCTCCAGACAGCAAGGAAGTTCCATGAGCCAGGACGACAACGCCGCCCCCTCCCGTATCCGCTATCGCTATGAAATGGCGCCCGAGGCCCGCCTGCAGACGGCGCACGGCGTCTGGGGGGGCATCAATTCGCAGGGCGAGATCGAGATGAATTTTTACCACGAAAGCGACGCCCTGCCCGCCTGCTCGGAACAGATCCTCGCCCCGGACGGCTCCCTCGGCCATGAAATCGTTCCGGGCAACGACGACGTGCGCGACATCACGCGCCACATCCACAGCCGCATCCTGCTCAACTACCACACCGCCCGCGCCGTGCTGGAGTGGCTGGAGGACCGCGTCAACGCCCTGGAGGAGGAAGGCGGCGGCGAAATGTACAGCCCGGACGCGGGCCTGGAACAGTAGCCGGCCCGGGCCGCCATGCAGCCACGCTCCTACCACGTCATCACCTTCGGCTGCCAGATGAATGTCCACGACTCCGCGTGGCTTGGCGCGGCGCTGGAGGCGCGCGGCTTTGCCCGGGCGGAGCTCGCGGACGCCGAGGTGGTCATCATCAACACCTGCTCGGTGCGCGAAAAACCTGAACAAAAGGTCATGAGCGCCCTCGGGCGCGTGCGCCAGGCCACTGGCGGCGACGGGCGCGTGCTCGTGGCCGTGGCGGGCTGCGTGGCGCAGCAGTTGGGCGCGGAGCTCTTTGACCGCTCCCCGCAGGTGCGGCTTGTGGCGGGCAGCGACGGCATCGCCCAGGCCCCGCTGGCCATTGAGCGCCTGCTGGCGGAACCGCAGGCGCGGCTGGCCCTGTGCGCCTTCACCGAGGCATTTCCCGAAAAGGAGGGCGCCCCGCGGCGAAACGGAGGCCCTTCGGCGCTCGTGACCATCATGCAGGGCTGCGACAATTTTTGCGCCTACTGCATCGTGCCCTTCACGCGCGGCCGCCAAAAATCCCGAGCCACTCCCGCCATCCTTGAGGAATGTCGCGAGCGCCTTGCCGAGGGCGCTTCCGAGATCACTCTGCTGGGGCAAAACGTCAATGCCTTCGGCCGCGACAAAACGGGCGACGGCACAAGCTTTTTCCGCCTGCTCGAACAGGTCGCCGCGCTGCCCGGTCTTCGCCGCCTTCGCTATGTGACGCCGCACCCCAAGGACATGGGGCCAGGGGATGTGGCCGCTTTCGGGAGCCTGCCGACGCTATGCCCGCGCCTGCACCTGCCCCTGCAGGCTGGCTCGGACGCGGTGCTCGCGCGCATGCGCCGCCGCTATGACAGCGCGGGCTTCCTGCGCCTGGTGGAGGATTTGCGCGCCGTCAGGCCCGACCTCGCCCTCTCCACCGACCTCATCGTGGGCTTCCCCGGCGAGACGGAACAGGATTTCCAGGCCACGCTGGACATGATGGAGGCCTGCGGCTTCATGTCCAGCTTTTCGTTCTGCTATTCGGACAGACCCGGCGCTGCGGCAACGCGCTTTCCCGACAAGCTGCCGCCCGAGGTGCAGCACGAGCGGCTGCAACGTCTCCAGGCCCTGCAGGACCGCTTGGGCCAGCGCTGGCTCGATGCGCGCGCGGGCCAGGAAACCACGCTGCTCATCGAGGGCAGGAGCCCGCGAAAGGAGACCGCCGCGCAGGACAGGGCCGAAGTCTCAGCCGTCTCCTGCGAGGACTGGCAGGGACGCGACCCCTACGGAGTGCCGGTGCATGTCCCCCTCCCCGCAGGGGTGAACCACACTGGCAGCTTCATTCCCGTGCGCATCGTGGAGGCCAAGCGCCACAGCCTTGTGGGGCGGACGCTTCCGGATTCCCGCGCATAGCCCGAAATTCCCACCCTCAAGCGGGCCGCCATGCACGGCAGGGGGATGCGCGCCAACCCGCCCGATGCCTCCGGGCGGCCGCTTCTGGCGGCGCGCCCATCAGCCGGCATATCCACCCCTCGCAGCGTCCCCGGACCCAAGGACGGCAGCCTCCCCGCAGAAGTGCCGTCGTCCTCCCAGCATCATTTTTATCGGCGCGCTTCCCGCCAGGGTCCTGGCCGCGCGACCGTCGCTCCGTCCTGGCGTCACAAAGACCGCGTGGACGCTTGCGCTCCGGGGGACACCTACCCCCAGCCCGGGCTCTCGCCCATGCGCGTCCCGGCCCCGGACTCCTGGGCTCCCCCGCTCGTGCTGCTGTCGCGTATACACATCTCCGAGCCCACGAGACGGCCTCCTCGCTCGAGAGGCCGGGGGGGGGGGGT
>CAMWTD010000103.1 GCA_947177085.1 uncultured Desulfovibrio sp. | reverse complement strand
GCCACACCCGGCGCGGCCCTGGGTCGCCACGGCCAGCTTTTCCGCCAGCTCGCGCGCGCCGGGTGTGGCGCGCCACTGCGCGAAAAGGTTGCGCCAGGCGCCGAATTCCTGGAAGCCCTCGTCCAGCTGGGCCTCGTGCAGTTGCAGCCAGGTGTGGAAAAGCTGGAGCTCCACCTGGAAGGTGGAGCTCGCAAACACCACGGCGGCCATGTCGCGCGGCATGGTCTTGCCGTCGAGATGGCCGAGCACGAAGGTGCAGACCGCGCGGCGCGAGGTCTCGAAATCCACCTCATGGCCGTTCATGCCTTCGGCGAGCGGCAAAAGGTTGGGATAGAGCTCCGCGATGCGCGCCATGCCTTTTTCGGGCACGCGAATGGCGAGACGTTCCTCGTCGACGGGCGCTTTCCCGGGCCCGTCCCCGGCTTTTGCGGGCTCGGGGGGGAGTTCCTCAATGAAATAGAAGCGCAGCCAGCTCTCGAACATGACGGCTTCCAGGGCCTGCTCCACTGCGTTGCGAAATTCCTTTTGCGCTTCCGGCATGATGCCCTCCCGGCAAGGTGTGCCGCCGTCCCCCGGCGAAAGATGCGGCAGCATAAGCGCGCCCGGCCGCCGCGTCAACGTGCCGGGGCGGCCTGTACCTTCGGGCTGCCCTGTGGTAAATGAAGCGAATGTCATGCGCCGTGTCGCGCCCCTCTGAAGAAGCGGGGGCGGCCGCGGCCCGAATCCGGGATGCAGGGATGATCGACTACGCCCAGGCGCTCAACGAGGCACAACTCGCGGCCGTCACCGCCCCCGACGGCCCGGTGCTCGTTGTGGCCGGGGCGGGCAGCGGCAAGACGCGCACCATCGTCTACCGGCTGGCCTGGCTGGCCGAGCACGGCGTGCCGCCCGAGTCCATCCTGCTGCTTACCTTCACGCGCAAGGCCGCGCGCGAAATGCTCCAGCGGGCCGGGGCGCTCCTCGGGCGGGGGCTCTCGGGCGTGCAGGGGGGCACCTTCCACTCCTTCGCCTACGGCGTGCTCAGGCGCTGGCGTCCCGCATGGCTCGGCGAGCGGCCCTTCACCCTCATGGACCAGGCCGACATCACGGCCGCCGTGCGCCAGTGCAAGGCCAGGCTGGATCTCGGCAAGGGCGACCGCTCCTTCCCCAAGAGCGCGAGCATCGTCGGCTTCCTGAGCAAGGCGCGCAACAAGGAATTGCCGCTTTCCGAGGTGCTCCGCCGCGACGCCTTTCATCTCGAGCCCTATGCGGAGCAATTGGAGCGGCTCGGCGAGGCGTATACCGAATACAAGCGCGAAAACGGCCTCATGGACTACGACGACCTGCTCTTCGAGCTGGAGGCCCTGCTCAGGGACAATCCCGAGGCCGCGGCCGCGCTCAGGGCGCGCTTCAGGCATATCCTCGTGGACGAGTATCAGGACACCAACCTCGTCCAGGCGCGCATCGTGCGCCTTTTGGCCGGCCCCGACGGCCCGCCCGGGGCGGGGGGCGCGCCGCAGCCCTGCAATGTCATGGCCGTGGGCGACGAGGCGCAGTCCATCTATGCCTTCCGCGGGGCCAACGTGCGCAATATCCTCGACTTTCCCAAACTCTTCCCGGGCGCGCGCATCCTGCCCCTTGAGGAGAATTACCGCTCCACCAGGCCCGTGCTGGACGTGGCCAACAGCCTGCTCGAGCACGCGGCGGAATCCTTTGACAAGCACCTCTTCACCCGCAAGGAGGGCGGCGAGCCCGTGCGCCTCGTGACGCCCCTGAGCGACGAGACCCAGGCCGCGCTGGTGACGCGGCGCATCACCGAATTGCTCGAGAGTTACGCCCCGCACGAGATTGCGGTGCTCTTCCGCGCCGGGCGGCACTCCTTCGCGCTGGAGGCGGCGCTCAAGCGCGCGGGCATCGCCTTTCGCAAGTATGGCGGGCTGCGCTTTGCGGAATTCGCCCACAACAAGGACGTGGTCGCCTTCGCGCGGCTGGCGCTCAACCCGCTGGACCTCGTCGCCTTCAGCCGCATCGCGGCCATGCACAAGGGCGTGGGGGCCAAGACGGTGGAACGGCTCTACGCGGCCCTGCGCACCGGGGATGCCGCCGCGCAGGACAAGGCTTTCGCGCGCTTCCCCGAATTGCGCGACGATTTGCGCTTCGTGGAGGGCCTGCGCCAGGCCGCGCCCGCGCCGGTGGACTTTTTCGAGCAGGTTATCGACCGCTACCGCCCGCGCCTCGAAAGCCGCTATCCCGATGACTGGCCGCACCGCCAGAAGGATCTCGAGGAACTGCTCCAGATGGCCGCCAACTACGCGGATCTCGAGCTCTTCGTGGCCGAGCAGGCCCTGGAATCCCCCGAGGAGGAAGCCGCCGACGACGGCGAGGGCAAGATCACCCTCTCCACCGTCCACTCGGCCAAGGGGCTGGAGTGGAACGCCGTGCTCATCATCGACCTCGTGGAGGACCGCTTTCCCTCGCGCCACGCGCTGGCGCGGCCCGAGGATTTCGAGGAGGAGCGACGCCTCATGTATGTGGCGTGCACCCGGGCCCGCAAGCAGCTTGAGCTCTACGCGCCCGCCACCATCTATAGCAGGGCGGAGCGGGGCGGGTTGCACGCGGCGCAAAGCCCCTTTGTGCGCGAGCTCGCCCCCGGCCTCGCCGAGGAATGGGTGGAGGGCTTCGGCGGACGTCTCTGCCGCCGAAGCGAGGGCGCGTCCGGCCTGCTCAGGCCGCGTTCAGGAATGCCCGGCATCCGGCCCGCGCCACCCGACGAGGACTGCCAGCTCCCGCCCGAGGACTGGCCCGACGCGCCGGGTGCGGCCAAGGAAACCAGTCCCGAAACGGGAGCGAACGCGCAGGGCGGCGCGACGCCCGGGGATTTGTGCTACTGCCGCCACCGCATCTTCGGGCGCGGCAAGATCGTGCGCCGCATCCCGCCGGACAAGGCGCAGGTGAACTTTCCCGGTTTCGGCCTCAAGGTCATTCTGACGGACTATCTCCTCATGGAGGATTGACATGCTGCCCGCGCCCTCGCCGTCCGTGCCTTCCGAGGACGGCATCCTCGGCCTGCTCGGCCGCCATTTCCCCAATACCCACCCGTCGCTCCTCCTCGGGCGCGGCGACGATTGCGCCGTGCTGCGCGGGGAGCGGCCGCTTTGCGTGAGCAGCGACCTCTTTCTCGAAGACGTGCATTTCCGGCGCGCCTATTTCACCCCCGGGGAAGTGGGCCACAAGGCGCTGGCCGTCAACGTGAGCGATCTTGCCGCCTGCGGGGCCAGGCCGCTCGCCTTCACCCTCTGCCTCGGGCTGCCTGAATGGGCGGACATGGCGTGGCTGGACGCCTTTTTCGGGGGCATGGCGCAGCTTGCGCGCGAGCAGCGCATGGCCCTTGCCGGGGGCGACCTCTCCCGCAGCAAGGACCTGCATATTTCGGTGACGGTCTGGGGCGAAAGCCCCCACGGCGACCAGATGGACGCCTTTCTCTCCCGCGGGGGCAGCATCCCCGGGGACGCGCTCTTCGTGGTGGGGCAGCTCGGGCTTGCGCGCGTGGGACTTGAGATGCTGGAAAGCCGGGGGCGCGCCGCCCTGGAGGACTGGCCCGCGGCCTGCGCCGCGCACCTCCGGCCCGAGCCGCAGGTGGCGGCGGGCCTCATGCTCGCCCGTGCGGGCCGTAATGCGCGGCCCCCCGCGCTCATGGACCTTTCGGACGGCCTTTTGCGCGACCTGCCGCGCCTGCTCGGCCTTTCGGGCGAGCTCGGGCTGCACGGCAACGCCCTCGGCGCGGAGCTGGTGCTGCCGCAGCGGCTGCTCCATGCGGAAGTGCTGCGCCATGCCGCGGAGCACGGCAAAAACCCGGTGCACGAGGCCCTGCTCGGCGGGGAGGATTATGCCCTGCTCGGCGCGTGCGCGCCCGACATGCTCCCGGCCCTGCATGCGGCCATCCCGGGCTTCATGGCCATCGGCACGGTGACGGACGGGGGCGGCCTCACCTGCAACGGCGAATCCCTGACAGGGCTGCGCGGCTTTGACCATTTCGAGACGCCGGGGACGCCCCCGGACAAAGGGGTGGAGGCATGACCATGGCGGGGCAAACACACGGCGCGGCCCATGGCCTTCCCTCCCCGGAGGCCCTCTGCCGCTGCGTGGAGGAGATGCGCGCCGTCTGCCGCGACGCCTGGCAGGCGGGCCTGCTGTCCGGCTGCAACGGCAATGCCAGCCTGCGCCTGAAGGCTGGGGGATGCCTCCTCTGCATGACGCGCACGGGCGCGGCCAAGGGACGCCTCACCGCGGCGGACATTTGTCTTTTGGACGCGGCCACAGGCCGTTGCCTTGCCAACGGGCCGGCATCGTCCGAGGCGGCCATGCACTTCGCGCTCTATGCCGCAAGGCCGGAGTGCGGCGTCGTGCTGCACACTCATCCCCGCCGGCTGCTGGCGCTCTCCCTCGCCCTGCGCGGCCGAGGCGACGGCCCGGATGCGCTCCTGCGCCTGCCCCTTTATGAGGCGGATGTGTGGCGCGCCCGCCTTGCCGTGGCCCCGGCGCTCCCCCCGGGCACGCCCGAACTTGCGGAAGCCGTGGCCGCCGCCGCTGCCGCGCTGCCGGAAAGGGCCGTGAACGCGACCGGCGGCGCGGTGTGGATGGAGGGCCATGGCCTCTGCGCCTTTGCGCCGACCCTCGCGGCCGCTCTCGCCATGAGCGAGGAACTGGAGCATCTCGCCGCCGTGCAGCTTCTGGCCCTGGGGGCCGGGGCCTGAAGGGATTGTAACGTGCCTCGAAGAGAAAAGGCCGCCCCCGGAATTTCGGGAGCGGCCGTTTTCGTTTTCCTTGGGGATGTGGGCCGCTACATGCGGATGCTGTCGCGGATGTCCTCGAGCCGCGCCTTGGCGAAGAGCAGCCAGGAGGTCACGAGCTCGCCGGAATTGAAGAACGAGGTGATGCAGAGCGGGTCATAGGTGCAGATGCGGTCAAGATACGACATGGCCGCGCTCATGTTCTCGGCGTTGTTCTTGGCGCTGATCTCGGGGTAGAGCACATAGAGTGTGTTGATGAAGTCGCGGAGCACAAGGCAGATGCCCTGCACTTCGTAGATGCGGTTGTCGAGTTCATAGAAGTGCATTTCTTGCGAGTTTTCCAGAAGGCCGAGGCAATAGCCGAGCATGTTCTCGCCGGTGACGGTCACGAAGGAGGCATAGAGGTCGTCGGTGCGGCAATTGTAGACGCCCTTGCCGGTATCGAGCGAGTTCTTGTACTGCTCCAGCAGCTTGAGCCCCTTCTTGTAGGAGCCTTCCGCCGAGGGGAACATGAAGCTGCGCGGGTCGATGGCGAAATTGTTGATGCGCGCCTTGTAGAGGAATTCGCTCTCGCGGTCGCTCGCGCCGAGCTTGGCGATCTGGCTGGAATAGAGGTCGAGCAGGAACTTTGTGGCGTGATACACGCCGTATTGCCGGTAGGCGCGGTTATCAAAGAAGAAGCGGTTGAAGATGATGTCGTTGAAGGTCCAGCCGAAGGTGGAATCAAGCTCGTGGCGCATCTGGTAGGTGATGGCGTCGAGCAGGACCTTGCCCTTCTCGTTCTCCGAGAGGCTGGCCGCGTTTTCCGGCAGGGGCATGGCCTCGGGGAAAGAGGTCTGGTCCACGGCGGAATAGAGCCGCTGCAGGCCCCAGATGGCCACGAGGATGCCGAGGAGGATGCAGAACTGCACCCCCAGGGTCCTGAGCACGATGCGGGTCTTGTGGATGCCGGGAATGTCCTGGAGCTTCATGGTGTCCCCTTTCAGGTCACGCGCGGCGCGCTCACGCCTCGGCGCTGTCGATCCAGGCGGAAAGCGTGTCCACGATCTTGCGGGCCTGCTCGGCGCTGGAGATATTGAACTTGGATTGCCTGCGGTATTCGCCGCCGGACTTTTTGTAGCGCTGGATGACGTACTTGTCCGGCCCGTAATCGCCGCTCTCCGGCTGCCACTGCTGGTAACGGAAGAGGACGGTCGTCCACGCGCCCTTGGAGAGCACGGCCTTGTCCAGCTCCTTGACAAGAAGCTGGCCGTTTTCCTCGTATTCCACGGTAAGATCTTCGATGGATTCGTTCACTGCTCACTCCGGGGCGCTCAGGCAGGGGGCGCGGATGCCGGTCCGTCCCGCGGGCCGCTGGGAGTCACGCGGCCGCGTCCCACCGGCACGCTTCTTCAGCCGATATAGCTCGCGAGGACGCCCTTGACGGTTTCGGGGAGTTCCGGCTTCGAGACCACCATGTCGGCGGGCCCGGGGCCATAGCGGTCGGACGTGGTGGCCGCGGTGGCCGTCATGGCGATGAGCCGCTCGGAGAGGGTGAGCTCGTGGCCGTGGCCGAGTTTCTGGCCGAGCATGGTCAGGACATTGTCCGTAATGTCAATGGGGTGGACGGGCGTGTAGACGACAGGAACGGGCATGATGCGGTCTCCTCGTTGTGCGGCCTCGTTGCGACGCCTCATGCCCGGACAGCCCGGGTGAAGCGGCGCGCCCTTTCAGGCCGCGTCAGCGTATTTCCCCATGCGGGGAGGAAGACACCCTAGAGTGCCAAACTACCGGATTCATCGGCGGTTTGCAAGAAAGCATTAGGGCGCGGATAAAAGTTGTCCGAAGGCCGCGCAAGCCGGGTTCCCGGCCGAAGCCACTAGGCCCCGCAGCCGTTTCCGCCCATCCCGCCACCCATCCCGCAGGTCCCGCAGGAGGGGCCGCCCGTGCCCAGCGGCCGCACCGGGCCCGGCTTGAAGGGAAAAGCGCCCGTCTTGAGCGGCGCGGGCACGCTCAGGCGGCGCTCGGTCTCGGCCGCGCCGCACTTGGGGCAGGCCGGGGCGGCCGTGTCGCCGGCCCTGAGCAGTTCCTCAAAAACCTCGCCGCAGGCGCGGCAGCAAAACTCGAACATGGGCATGGCACGACCCCCTCGCTTCCCGGCCTCGGCGCACGCTTGCGGAGAGGCGCTGAGTGCGGATATACTGGAATACACGGGAAAAGGAAACCGCTTAAACCGAGGCCGCCGGAACCCTCGGCGGCCCAAACGGGGAGACGCCATGAAGAAGATCCTGTTGCTGGCCGGTGATTATGTGGAAGATTACGAAGCCATGGTTCCCTTCCAGATGCTCCAGATGGCGGGCTACGAAGTCCATTCCGTCTGCCCGGGCAAGCGCGCCGGGGATACGGTCAAGACCGCCGTCCACGACTTCGAGGGCGACCAGACCTACAGCGAGAAGCGCGGCCACAATTTCGCCATCAACCACGACTTTGACACCGTGGACGTGAAGGAATACGCGGGCCTCGTCATCCCGGGCGGCCGCGCGCCCGAATACCTGCGCCTCAACGAGCGCATCCTCGACATCGTGCGCGAGTTCCACGCCGCCAAAAAGCCCATCGCCGCCATCTGCCACGGCCCGCAGATCCTCGTGGCCGCGGGCGTGCTCAAGGGGTGCACCTGCACGGCCTATCCTGCGGTGAAACCCGACGTGGTGGACGCGGGCGCGACCTGGGCGGACCCGGACGCCGCGTGCAGCAACGCGGTGGTGGACGGGCAGCTCGTCACCGCGCCGGCATGGCCCGCGCATCCCGCGTGGATGGCCGAATTTATCAAGCTGCTCGGCGGCAAGATCACCATCTAGCCCGGCCCGGAAAAAGAGATGAACAGCCCGCGGCGACCTGCTTCACCGCGGGCTGTTCTATTAATTGTGGGCAAGGAACGCGATAGTTGACAGATATTCCTTAATTCCGTCTGGAGCGAAGCGGAAGACGGGGCTGATGCCGAAAGAATCCTAGATAGTGTCGTCATTTCTCTTTTAATTTTTGTAGCTTTCTGCTATTCTTC
>CAMWTD010000102.1 GCA_947177085.1 uncultured Desulfovibrio sp. | reverse complement strand
GGCCTATGGCGGCGTCTCCATCAAACGGACTGGCGTCTATGCCGCCGTCCCGGCGCAACTGGGCGCGGCGTGCAAGACCATTGTCGATTTTCCCGGCATCATGGCCAACCCCACAAAGGCTAAGGTGGACGAAGGCATCCGGCTCGTCAAAGAAAAGAACGTCGACTTCATTCTCGCGGTGGGCGGCGGCTCGGCCATCGACTGCGCCAAGGCCATCGCCATCGGCAGCCGCTACAATGGCGACTGGTGGAACGACTTCTGGCTGAATCAGGGCCGCGTTGACTTCGAGCAGCTCCGCCTCGGCGTGGTGCTGACCATTTCAGGCACCGGTTCGGAATTTGACGGCGGCGGCGTCATCACCAATACGGAAACCAACATCAAGACCGGGCGCATCTATCCCGAGCTCTCGCCCGACTTCTCCCTGCTGGACCCGGATTACACGCTTACCGTGCCAGAACGCCAGGTGCGCGCGACGGCCTTTGACACCATGTCGCACCTCATGGAATTTTATTTTTGCAAGCCGGATACGGACAATGTTTCCGACGACCTGCTGGAGGCCCTTTTGCGCGCGCAAATCCGCAATTTCCGCTCCTCCATGCGGGAGCTGAAAGACTACGATGCGCGCTCCAATATCGAATGGATAAGCTCGCTCGCGCTGTGCGGCATCATGGGCCTTGGCAAGCAGCCGGATTTTGACTGCCACAACCTCGAGCACCAGATCGGAGCCTTCACGGACTGCATCCACGGCGAGGGTCTTGCCGTCATTGCCCCCGCCTATTACCGCTGGCTCATGCCGCACGCCGTTGACCGTTTCGTGCGCTTTGCCGTCAACGTGTGGGGCCTTGCGCCTCAGGGAGACGACAAGGCGCTGGCCGCCGGCGGGGTGGAGGCCTTGGCAGATTTCATCCATTCGGTGGGCCTGCCCACGACCTTGCGGCAACTGGGCGTAAAGGATATGGCGGAGCTGGAGAGGATAGCCCGGTCGGTGCAGACGGGCCCCGGAAGCTACAAGAAATGCACCACGGCAGACGTGAAAGCCATTTTCAAGGCCTGCTGGGAATAGGGGAACTTTCCCGGCGGCGTATTTCAGGCAGTCGAGGAAGCTTCGGCTGGAGAAGATGAAGATATGGAAATTCGGGAACTGGGCAAAACCGGCATACAGGTGGGCATTGTGGGCCTCGGCTGTGAGGGGCTGCTGGACAAGGGGCCGGCCTATTATGTGGAAGCCCTCGACATGATGGAAGCGCGCGGGGCCAACTGCATCGACCTTTATTCCCCCAGCCCCGACCTGCGCTCCAACCTTGGCGCGGCCCTGAAGGGCAGGCGGGAAAGGTTCGTCCTGCAGGGGCATCTGTGCACCGTCTGGGAAGACGGGCAATACAAGTGCACGCGGAACCTCGCAAAGGTGCGGGCATCCTTTGAGGACCAGCTTGCGCGCCTTGGCACGGACTGCCTTGACATTGGCATGATCCACTATGTGGATTCCGCGTCAACCTGGAAGCGCATCCTCGAGGGAGGCATCCTTGACTATGCCCGCGAGCTCAAGAAAGCCGGAGCCATCCGCAGCATCGGCCTTTCCAGCCACAATCCGCTTGTGGCGCTGGCGGCGGTGGAGGAGGGCGGCATTGAAGTCCTGATGTTCTCCATCAATCCCTGCTACGACCTCCAGCCCCCGGACGAGGATGTGGAGCAGCTCTGGAACCGGGAAAAGTACGCAAGCTCCCTCCTCAATATGGATGCCGACCGCGCCCGCCTGTACGAGACCTGTATGGAGCGCGGCGTGGGCATCACCGTGATGAAGGCGTTTGGCGGCGGCGACCTGCTTCAGGCGGATCGCTCGCTTGCCGGGGTGGCGCTCACCGCGCGCCAGGCCATCGGTTATGCCCTTGACAGGCCGGCCGTGGCCTGCGTGCTTGCGGGCGCGCACAGCCTCAAGGAACTTGAGGAGTGCCTGGACTACGGTGGGGCGGGCAGCCCGGATGCCGACTATGCCGATGTCCTGACGAGCTTTCCGCGCATCCGTTGGCAGGGGCACTGCATGTATTGCGGCCACTGCGCCCCGTGCAAGGAGCATATTGACATCGCCCTGGTCATCAAGCTGCTCAACCTTGCGGAAGCGCAGCCTGCCGTGCCGGAAACCGTGCGCGAGCATTACCGCGCGCTCCATGTCCGGGCCGATGCATGCAGCCAATGCGGCGTTTGCGAAACGCGCTGCCCATTTGAAGTTAAAATCCGTGAGCACATGGCGCGCGCACGGGAAGTCTTTTCCTGAGTGCGCTGCGGCGCCGAGCCGTCACGCCCTCGCGCGCGGGGTGGATATACAGAACAGTGATGTTTCAACCATAAAAAGGTGGAGGACAGGCAGATGAAACTCCTTTCCCGCAGGACCTTCGTTCAGGGCGCGGCCCTCTCCCTGGGCGCAGCCGCCCTTGCCCCGCGCCTCGGCTTTGGCGCGCAGAGACAGGACACAGCGGTCTTGCCGCAAAAGACCCCGGTCACAGGCTCCAAAAAAATCACCCCGGGCCAGGCGTCAGGCTCGGTCGCCAAGGTCTACTTTTCGCCCTTCATTGATGAAGCGAGCCTCATCAAGCTGTATAATCTCGTCAATGAAGGCATTTACGGCAAGGTAGCCATCAAGGTGCACACCGGGGAGCCCAACGGCCCCAACATCCTGCCGCGCGAACTTGTGGCCGCCCTGCAAAAGACCATCCCCGACAGCGCCATCGTGGAAACCAATACCCTGTACGAGGGCGGTCGCTATACCACCGAGGGCCACAGAAAGACCCTCGAGGTCAACGGCTGGACCTTCTGCCCCGTGGATATCCTGGATGAAAATGGCGATGTCAGCCTGCCCGTACGGGACGGCTTCCACCTGAAAGAGGTGGCCATGGGCAAGGGCATCACCGATTACGACTCCATGCTCGTGCTCACGCATTTCAAGGGGCATTCGAGTGGCGGCTTTGGCGGTTCCATGAAGAATATCGCCATCGGCTGCGCCTCCGGGCAGGTGGGCAAGCGCCAGGTGCACGGCACCAACATGGAGGGCAAGCCCGAGTTCGGCACATCCGCCAAAAAAGAGCTCTTCATGGAGCTCATGGCCGATTCCGCCAAGGCCGTTATCGACCATTTCGGTAAGCATATCACCTATATAAATATCCTGCGCAATATCAGCGTGGATTGCGATTGCGCAGGCACGCGGGCCCACACCCCTACCATGAAGGATATTGGTATTCTTGCCTCCAATGACCTGCTCGCCATCGACCAGGCGGCCTGCGACCTCGTTTTTGCCGCGCCCGACAGCAAAGACGTTATCGAAAGGATCGAGAGCCGCCACGGGTTGCGGCAGCTTTCGGCCATGCGGGAAAAGAAGATGGGCAACCCACAATACGAACTGGTCGTCGTCAACTAGGTCCGCGCCCGCTTTTGCGGCGGGAGCGCCACCCACGGCCGTGCGTCGTTTCCGCCGCGTTTTTATATTTGCTGGCGCTGCAAATTTTGTTTAAAAAAGGTGCGCCGCAAGGCGCGCCGCTTTGGACTGAGCGGCATGGACGTCCGCGCAGCCCGGCGCGCGTCCCTCCCATGCGGCCCTGCGGCCGTTTTCCCGGTCCTTCACCTTTCTATCCAGCGGAGAAACAGCATGGAGTGGTTGGCGCACATCTTCAGGGCCAATCCCGTGATTCCTATCTTCCTGACCCTCAGCATCGGCTTCTGGCTCGGCCAGTTGAAGTACAAATCCTTCACTCTCGGGCCCGTGGCGGCCACGCTGCTTGTGGGCGTCATCATCGGCCAGATGCAGATCGAGATACCGGAGATCGTGCGCTCCATCTTTTTCATGCTCTTTCTCTTTTCCATCGGCTACAGCGTGGGGCCCCAGTTCTTCATGGCCTTCAAGGGGCACGGCCTCAAGCAGGTGGCCTTTGCGCTTTTGGAAGCCGTGATTTGCGCCTCTATTGTCATCATCGCCGCGCGCCTCATGGGCTATGACATGGGCGTGGCGGCGGGCCTCTTTGCCGGCAGCCAGACGGCCTCGGGCTCCCTCGGCCTCACCAGCGAGACCATCCGCGGCCTGATGATGGATGCCGACCAAAAAGCATTCCTCTTATCCATGATTCCCGCAAGTTATGCTGTCACCTATGTTTTCGGGACCATCGGCTCGGCGTGGTTCCTCTCCAATATCGGACCCATGCTGCTCGGCGGCATGACGAAGGTGCGCAAGGAAATCGAGGAAATCGAAGCCTCCATGGAGGATGGCGAATTTCAGGCCGAGCCCGGCTACATGCTGGCCGAGCGGGCCGTCTCCTTCCGCGCCTACCGCGCGGAGAGCGACTTTTTTGCCCACCCGCGCACCGTGGCGGAAATCGAGAAGGAATTTGCGGACAAGGGCCAGCGCCTCTTTGTGGAGCGTCTGCGCGTCAAGGGCGAGATACGCGACCCCAAGCCGACGCTCCGCGTGCGCAAGGGGGACGTGGTCGTCCTGAGCGGCCGGCGTGAAGTCATTGTGGACGATGGTACGACCATCGGCCCCGAGGTGGCGGACCATGAGCTTTTGAGCTTTGGCGTGGAGAATCTTCCTGTCACGATTGCCCGGGGCAAGGTCGCCAAGATGACCTTTGGCGAGCTCAGGCAGCAGCCCTTCATGAAGGGCGTGGTCGTCCGCAGCCTGACCCGCAACGGCGTCTCCTTGCCCGGGCGCTCCAAGACCCTGCTTCAGCGCGGAGATGTGCTGACCCTTGTGGGCCTGCCCACGGATGTGGCGGAGGCCGTGGCCGAAATCGGCTATTCGGACCGCCACACCCAGGCCACGGACATGATCTTTCTCGGCTTCGGCGTGGCGCTTGGCTGCTTCGTGGGTGCATTGAGCGTGAAGATAGGCGGCGTGCCTCTTTCCATCAGCACCAGCGGCGGCACACTCCTGTCCGGCCTCTTCCTGGGCTGGCTGCGCAACCGCCGGCCCTCCTTCGGCCGGATTCCCTCGCCCGTCATCTGGCTGTTTGACAAACTCGGGCTCAACATGTTCATCGCCGTCATCGGGCTCACCTCGGGCGCGACCTTCATCCATGCCCTGAAGGAATTTGGCCTCGGCCTCTTCGTCACCGGCATCGTCTGCACCCTGGCGGGGCTGACCATCAATATCTTCATTGCCCGCAAGATCTTCCACTTCAACGCGCCCGAGACCCTGGGCTGCGTGGCCGGGGCACGCTGCGGCGTGGCCTCCATCGGGGCCATCCAGGACGCCCTTGACAGCAACCTGCCCGCCATCGGCTACAGCGTCACCTATGCCGTGGCGAACCTGGTGCTGGTATTCTCAAGCCTCCTGGTGCTGGCCTTTGCCTGACGGAACATGCCCCCCAGATGCGCGTGAGCGCGCTGCAACCAGAGCCATCGTTGCTAAAAACCAGAATCCCGCGGCTGAGCAGGTTCGCCGCGGGATTCTGGTTTTTGCGCATTTTCTTTGGAGATGGAAAGGGAAGGCGCATGGCCGCTAGCCGGGACAGCCCGCCCCTCCCCGTCTCAGGCTTCAGCCTTCTCCTTGGCGGCCTTGATAAAATCGCGGAACAGGGGATGCGCCTGCATGGGGCGCGACTTGAACTCAGGGTGGAACTGGCAGCCCAGAAACCAGGGATGATCCGGGATTTCCACGATTTCCACCAGGGAGTCGTCCGGGGCCGTCCCGCTGAAGATCATGCCCTTTTCGCCCAACGTATCCTTAAAGTCATTGTTGAACTCATAGCGATGCCGATGCCGCTCGTCCACGAGGTCCGCGTCGTAGGCCTCATGGGCGCGGCTTCCCGGAAGAAGCTTGCAGGGGTAGGAGCCAAGGCGCATCGTGCCGCCCTTATCGCTTTCATCGTCGCGGCGCTCCACATTGTGCGTGCGAAAATCGAACCACTCCTTCATCAGGTAAATGACCTTCTGCGGCGAGAGGGGATTGAACTCCTCGGAATTGGCTTCGGCAAGCCCGGCCACATTGCGGGCAAATTCAATAACCGCGCACTGCATCCCGAGGCAGATGCCGAAAAACGGCACTTTGTTCTCGCGCGCATACTGGATGGCCGCAATCTTGCCCTCCACCCCGCGATAGCCGAAGCCGCCCGGCACGAGGATGCCGTCGCAGCCGGCAAAAACCTCGGCGGCATTCTCCGGAGTCACGGTCTCGCTGTTGACATAGCGCAGCTCCACGGCCACGCGGTTGGCAACGCCGCCATGCATCAGGGCCTCGTGCAGGCTTTTGTAGGCTTCTTTCAAGTCCACATACTTGCCCACAATGGCGATGGTCACCTTGCCGCGGGGGTTGTTACTGTCATGGATGAGGCGCTCCCAGGCCTCAAGATGCGCGTTGCGCGCGGGCAGGCGCAGCATGATGGCGACTTTCTGGTCAAAGCCTTCCTCATAGAACTTGAGCGGCACCTCGTAAATATTGTCCACATCCACTGAGGAGAACACCGCGTCCTCGTCCACATTGCAGAAAAGGGCGATTTTTTTGCGCATCTCCTGCGGGATGCTCTGCTCGCAGCGGCACAGGATGATGTCCGGCTGGATGCCGATGGAGAGCAGCTCTTTGACGCTGTGCTGGGTGGGCTTGGTCTTGTGTTCGCCCGCGCAGCGCAGGTAGGGCACAAGGGTGAGGTGGATGTTGAGGCAGTTGTCGCGCCCGAGCTCGGAGCGCAACTGGCGGATGGCCTCGAGGAAGGGCAGGCCCTCGATATCGCCCACCGTGCCGCCAATCTCGATGATGGCCACATCCGGCGCATCGGGCCCCTCGGCAAGAGAGAGCACCATCCGCTTGATTTCGTCGGTGATGTGGGGGATGACCTGCACCGTGGCCCCGAGGTAGTCGCCGCGCCGCTCCTTGGCGATGACGTGGTTGTAGATGGCGCCGGAAGTGGTGTTGTTCTTGCGGGACATGGGCACGTTGAGGTAGCGCTCATAGTGGCCGAGGTCGAGGTCGGTCTCCGCGCCGTCGTCGGTGACAAAGACCTCGCCATGCTGGAAGGGATTCATGGTGCCCGGGTCCACATTGATGTAAGGGTCCAGCTTCTGGATGGTCACATCCAGCCCGCGCGCTTTGAGCAGGGCGCCCAGCGACGCCGCCGCCAGCCCCTTGCCCAGTGAGGAAAGTACCCCGCCCGTCACGAAGATGAACTTGGTTTTCATGGCCTCCCCCCTTGCACTGCCGCTGGAAGCGGCGAATCGCTCAACCGGAGAAACATAAACCATGTCGCACGGCTTGGCTAGTCATTTTGCAAAGGCCACGGCTGGCGCGGGCTTGGCGCGAGAGAGGGACGGGGCCGAAGATGGTGTCCGCAATTTTGCGGGTCCCTTCATGAGGCCGCGCCAGCAACGCAAGCCGCCCAAGCCAACATGCGCGCTCCCGTTGTAGGGGGCTCCCCGGATGCGAACGACTCGCCCACCTGAACTGCGGGGGATGAAGGAGCTGTTTTGACTCCGTCGGCCGCCGCTTTGCTCATCCAGTTATGATTTTTGCAGACGCAAGGGAAATATCCATACCTTCCGTTCCTCGCCGTCTGTACCGGGCTCCTGACGCTGAAAGGGCGGAGCGGCGGAAATGACCTGTCCCCGATAGGTATATTGGCCTTGCGTGTAGACCTCAAAGTAGTAAATGGGCGTGGCTGTCTCAAGTGATGCGAGAAGCCTTTTATTCGTGCCCTTGCTTATATCCTGATCCCCGGATTTACCGCTACCTGTATAGTACAGGATATTATCGTGCCATTTTCCGCCAGTATGTCGTGGGTCAACGAAATTGCTGACAAGCAACAGGAGCTGATAGACGGAGGAATAGCGCACACCCCCTTCACAAACACAATTG
>CAMWTD010000101.1 GCA_947177085.1 uncultured Desulfovibrio sp. | reverse complement strand
CGAGGATGGGCATCCCGTAGATGGGCGTGCCCTCGGCCGTGTTGGCCGCGGGGTTCACCACGTCGTTGGCGCCCACGATGACCACCGCGTCCGCCTCAGGGAAGAGCGGGTTCACGGTGTCCATTTCCAGCAGGTGCTCGTAGTCCACATTGGCTTCGGCAAGCAGCACGTTCATGTGCCCGGGCATGCGGCCGGCCACGGGGTGGATGGCGTAATCCACCTTGGCGCCGCCCGCCTCCAGCGCGTCGGCGAGCTGCTTGACCTGATGCTGCGCCTGGGCGAGCGCCATGCCGTAGCCGGGCACGATGATCACGCGCTTCGCCCCGCGCAGCAGCCTGGAAATCTCCGCGTCCTCATTGGCGGCGGCGTCGGCCGCGGGAGCCGCGGCAGCGCCCGAAGGCCCGGCGGGCGACTTGGGAGCCGACGGCGCGGCTGCGGCCGGAGCCGCTCCGGGCTTCTTGCCGGCCACCGAGGACTCGCCCAGCAGGATGGGCATGAGCCGCCGGTTCATGGCCTTGCACATCACGCGGGTGAGCATGTAGCCCGCCGAGCCGATGATGCCGCCCACCGCGATAAGCAGCGGGTCGGCCACGGCGAAGCCCGCGATGGCGCAGGAGATGCCGCCCATGGAGTTGAGCAGCGAAATGGTGATGGGCATGTCCGCGCCGCCCACGCGCAGGGTGAAGACGATGCCGAAGAGCGCGCCGGTCACGAACATCAGGCCGATCATGAGCCACGGCAGGAAGTCGGGCGCGATGTTATAGATGACCAGCGTGACGCCCATGACGCCCAAAAGGATATTGACGATGCGGCTGTGGTTGGGCAGCACGATGGGCCGCTGCGGCAGCACCTGGTGCAATTTTCCCGCGGCCACGAAGGAGCCGGCGATGGTTGTCATGCCCGAGCACAGCGCGAGGCAGGCGTCGATGCGGTGGAAGGCCGATTCCGGCCCCACGTCCACCAGCATGATGAGGCCCACCAGCGCGGCCGCGCCGCCGCCGAAGCCGTGGAGAAAGGCCACAAGCTGCGGCATCTGGATCATCTTGACCTTGTTGGAGAGGAAGAGGCCGAAGGCCATGCCCGCGGCGATGGCCACCCAGAGCGTGACCGAGCCGAAGGAATCGTCCCTGAGCATGGTGATGACGATGGCGAGCGCCATGGCCAGGGCGGCGATGGCGTTGCCCCTGACGGCGGTCTTGACGTTGCTCATCAGGTGCAGCCCGTAGAGGATGGCGACGGCCAGCACCGTGGCAATGATGTAATAGGCGAAAGAGCTCATGCGCGGAGTATCTCCCTGGGATTATGACGGCGTGCGCGGGACTTTGTCCTAGCGCTTCTTGCCGGCGATCATCTTGAGCATCTTGTTGGTGATGTCGAAGCCGCCAAAGACGTTGGTGATGGCGAGCGCGATGGCGACGCCGCCGAAAAACGCGCCCAGCGCTGTGGTGGCGAGGTGCGTGGCCGTAAGCGCGCCCAGGATGATGACGCCGTCAAGGGCATTCATGCTCGACATGAGCGGCGTGTGCAAGAGGCTCGGGATGTGGCTCAGCACCTTGTAGCCGATGACGAGGGCGGCGATAAAGACCAGGATGAGGATGAACGTGGTCAAGGGAATGCCTCCGCGAAAATGTGCTGCCGGTCGAAAGATACGAGAAGGGCGCGCCGCCCCGTCGGGAACCGGCGCGCCCTTGCGCAAGGCTTGCTACACGCCGGCTTCCTTGGCCCCGGCGTGGACGATCTCCTTGTTGATGGTGGTCAGGGAGGAGGCCACGATGGGGTCGTTGCGGTCGAGCTCGATCTTCCCGTCCTTGGTGAGGTAGGCAAGCAGGTTATAGATGTTGTTGGCGAACATCCAGGTGGAGCTCGTGGGCATCATGCCCGGGATGTTCTTGATGCCGCTGACGGTCACGCCGTCCACCACGACTTCCTCGCCGGCCTTGGTGACGGCGCAGTTGCCGCCCTGGTCGATGGCGATGTCAACGATGACCGAGCCGGGCTTCATGGACTTGACCATTTCCTCGGTGATCAGCACCGGGGCGAGCTTGCCGGGGATGAGGGCGGTGAGGATGACCACGTCCGCGTCCTTCACCACGGGCTTGATGGCCTCGATTTCCTTCTTCAGCCATTCCTCGGGCAGGCGCTGGGCATAGCCGCCCTCGCCGATGGCCACTTCCTTCGGCACGCCGGTGTCCACGGACTTGGCGCCCAGGCTGCGGGCCTGCTCGGCGGCGTCGGGACGGATGTCGATGGCGGTCACTTCCGCGCCGAGGCGCTTGGCGGTGGCGACGGCCTGAAGGCCGGCCACGCCCGTGCCGATGACCACGACCTTGGCGGGCTTGATGACGCCCACGGCCGTGCCGATCATGGGCATGAACTTGGCGAGGTAGCTCGCGGCCATGAGCACGCCCTTGTAGCCGGCCACGGTGCTCATGGAGGTCAGCGCGTCCATGCTCTGCGCGCGGGAGATGCGCGGGATGCCGTCAAGGGTGATGCTGATGCAGCCCGTGTCGCGCAGCTTGCGCATGGGCTCGCGGTTCACCGGGGCGGCGGGGTGCAGGAAGGTGATGAGATACTGGCCGTCGCGGAGCATGTCGCTCTCGTGCATGCCTTCCTTCTCGTTGAAGAGGGGCTCTTTCACCTTGAGGATGACGTCGGCCTTGTCGAAGATGTCCTTGGCGCGCTCCACGATGGTGGCGCCGGCGGCCTTGTACTGGTCGTCGGAGAAGAACGAGCCTTCGCCCGCGCCCGCCTGCACGAGCACGACGGCGCCGTCGTCGACCATTTTCTTCACGGTCTCGGGGGTGGAGGACACGCGGCGCTCGCCGGGCATGATTTCCGTGGGCACGCCGATGGTCATACCGGTAAATTTCATGGGAATGGCTCCTTCAAATCTTTGTGTGCGTGATAAGGGGCCGGGGCCTCACGACGTCCCCGGCCCGCCAAACCGTAAAGCTAGGCCTTGACCACCTTGAAGGCGTTGTCGAGCGCCTTGAGGATCTCGTCAAGCTCCACCGTGGTGGTGATGAGCGCCGGGGCGAGGCAGATGGTGTTGTTGAACTCGCGGAAGCTGCGGCTCGTCTTGCCGATGATGACGCCCTGCTTCATGCACTCGGCCACCACCGCGCCGGCCACGGCTTCGGACACGGGCTCGCGGGTGGCGCGGTCCTTGACGAGCTCGAGGCCGCAGAAGAGGCCCTTGCCGCGCACGTCGCCGATGATCTCGTACTTCTTCTCGAGCTCCTTGAGGCCGCCCAGGAGGTACTCGCCCATCTTGACCACGTTGTCGAGCACGTTGTGCTCTTCCATGTAGCACAGGTTGGCGTAGCCCGCGGCCGGGCCGGAGGTGCAGCCGCCGAAGGTGCTGATGTCGCGGAAGTAGCCCTCGCGGTCGGAGGGGTCGGCGATGAAGTCCTGGAAGACCTCCTCGGTCGTCACCGTGCAGGAGATGGGCGCGTAGCCAGCGGCCACGCCCTTGGCCATGGTCACGATGTCGGGCTTGACGTTGAAATGCTGGTAGCCGAACCACTTGCCCGTGCGGCCGAGCCCGCAGACCACTTCGTCGATGATCAGCAGGAGGCCGTACTTCTTGCAGATCTCGGTGATGGTCTCGAAATAGCCGTCCGGGGGCACGATGACGCCGCCGCCGGCGGTGATGGGCTCGAGGATGACCGCGCCCACGGTGTCCGGGTCTTCGGCCTGCACCACTTTCTCAAGCTCGAGGGCGAACTTTTCGCCGAGGTTGGTCGTGCCGGCCGGATAGGGCGAGCGGTAGACCGAGCAGGCCGGGAATTCCACGAAGCCCGGGGTGAAGGGGCCATACTGCATCTTGCGCTCTTCCTGGCCGCAGGCGGAAAGCGTGGTGATGGTGGTTCCGTGGTAGTCGCGGTTGCGGTAGATGATCTTGTACTTCTTGCCGCCGTGCTTGAGCTGCGAGATCTGGCGCACGATCTTGAAGGCCTTTTCATTGGCCTCGGAGCCGGAATTGGAAAGGTAGACGCGATTGAGGCCCGGCATCTTCTCGATGAGCTTCTTGGAGAAGCGGATGGTGGGGATGTTGCCGTAGCCGTTGGCGAAGTAGCAGAGCTCCTTGATCTGGTCGCTCACGGCCTTGCACAGGGTCTCGTTGCCGTAGCCCAGGTTGACCGTCCAGACGCCGCCGGAGACCGCATCCAGGTACTGCTTGCCGTTGATGTCCGTGACCCGCATGCCTTCGCCCTTGACAAAGATGATGGGATCGGACTTTTCATAGACCTTGTGCTGGGTGAGATGATGCCAGACGTACTTCTTGTCGTCCGCGATCAGCTCGGCGGCGTTGAAGGACTGCGCCATTTCTTCCTCCGATTGGGTAGTGCTTGACGCCGCAGGGGATGCCCGACCGGAACATCCGGGGGCGGCGTCTGATTCCGCGTGGGTGAAGCCCGGCGATATCCTCCCGGACCGCAGGGCCGTGCCTGAAATAGCAAGCCTTGTGCCAGATGGCACAGGCTCATTTTTCCTTGATATATTACCAGGTTGGCGATACACGGCTTCCGCTCGCGCGCCATCGGCCCCCTAGTTCAAACCGATTTAGACTCAAAACAACGGCTGGTGCTAAACCGTATTCGACTCACAAACCGTTTTTGATTCGGCCCAGATCCCTGCTTCCTTAAATTGAGGGGCCCGCCCCGCCATTGCGGAACGGGCCCCTTGTGCGCAGGCGCGGCGTCTCGGCCTAGCGCAGCATCCAGGCGAGCGGGCCCGCCTGGAGCCAGGTGAGCGCGCAGAGCAAAAGGGTCATGCCGATGCTGTGCAGGATGGTGAAGCGGAAGAGGTTGCCCTCCTCGCCCACCATGCCCGTGGCCGCGGTGGCCACGGAGAGGGACTGCGGCGAGATCATCTTGGCCGTCGTGCCGCCGGAGGCATTGGCCGCCACGGCGAGGTCCGGGTTCATGCCCACGGCCACGGCGGTGTCGCGCTGCATGCCGCCGAAGAGCGCGCAGGAAGAGGTGTCCGACCCGGTGAGGAACACGCCGAGCCAGCCCAGGATGGGCGCGAAGAAGGGGAAGAAGCCGCCCGTGAGCGTGAAGGCCAGGCCCAGGGTGGCGCTCATGCCCGAGTAGTTCATGAGGTACGCGAGGCCCAGGATGAGGGCGATGGTGATGATGGGCAGGATGAGCTGGCGGATGGTGCGGAAGAAGCAGGCGATGGCGCGACCAAAGCCGTAGCGCGGCATGAGCGGAACCGACACGAGGCCCGAGAGCAGGATGGCCGTGCCGCCGGCGGAGAGCCAGTTGAAGGTGTACTTGGCGGCGTAGACCGCGTTCTCCTTGACGATGGGCGCGGTCTTCAGCACCTCGCCGTCAAGGCCCGGCCAGCCGAAGGTGAAGATGGCCCCGGGCACGCTGTTGAGCACCTTCTTGAATTCGGGCAGCCCCCAGAAGAACACGAAGACCGCGAGCACCAGGTAGGGCCCCCAGGCGCGCATGACCACGGCCGCGGGGAAGCCGTCGCCCTCGAGCTTCGAATCGCCCTCGCCGGGGAAGCGGTAGGTGTGCTTCGGCCGCCAGACCTTGAGCAACAGCACCAGGCCCACGATGGTGGCGATGGCCGAGCCGATGTCCGGCAGGGTCGGGCCGTGGAAGTTGGAGAGCAGAAATTCCATGCCCGCAAAGCATACGCCCGAGACCACGATGGCCGGCAAGACCTCCATGCTGCGCCTAAAACCGCACATGGTCACGCAGACCCACATGGGCACGATAAGCGCGAGCAGGGAGAGCTGGCGGCCGGCGATGGAGCTCACGGACATGAGGTCGAGGCCGGACACCGAGGCCGCCACGATGATGGGCACGCCGATGGCCCCGAAGGCCACGGGCGCGGTATTGGCGATGAGCGCGATGCCCGCGCCCCAGAGCGGCGTGAAGCCGAGGCCCACCAGCATGGCCGCGGCGATGGCCACGGGCGTGCCAAAACCGGCCGTGCCCTCGATGAAGCAACTGAAGGCATAGGCGATGAGCAGCGCCTGGAGGCGGCGGTCATCGGTGAGCCTGGCCAGCGAATCCTTGATGATCTCGAACTCGCCGGACTCCACGGTCATGTTGTAGACCCAGACCGCCGTGACCACGATCCAGACGATGGGGAAGAGGCCGAAGGCCGCGCCCATGAGCGTGGAGCTTACGGCGAGCCCCACGGGCATCTTCCACACGGCCACAGCCACGATGAGCGCGCCGATGAGGCCCGCGGCCGCCGCGATGTGCCCCTTGGACTTGCGCACGGCCAGCATGTAAAAGAGGATAAGCAGCGGAATGGCCGCCACGCAGGCCGAGCCCACGGTGCTCCCGCCCACGGTGATGTAGTTCTGGATCCACGGCATAGAAGTCCCAACCTTTTCTCTCAAATGTGCGGGGAACCTGGGTTCCCGAAAACCGCGCCGGCGCGGGGCCCGGAGTGCCTTCCCCGGGTTTTCGCGGGCGCGCCCCCTCCGCCCGAGCATACGGGAGCGGGCGCGGGCGCGCCAAGCAATTCCCGCATTTGGGGCGCGAATAGTTGTTGAAAATTCAATAAATATTCAACCGCCGCCGCGCCAGCGCGCAAAAGCCGCGGCGGCCATGGGCGCAGGCCGAACCGGGAGCGGGTTTCTGTGCCGGCTTCACCCTTGCCAGCCCGGCGGCGCGGGCCCTATGATGATGCGTCAGCCAGGGCTCGCGCCCCTTGGCAGGCGCTCCTCCCGTGACCGGAACAGCGGCGCGCCCCGCCGCGGAGGACTCGCGTCATGGATTGCCCGGAAACGCTGCACGCCCCCCTGCTTACCGGCGTCAACAAGCCCTGGGAGGTCATGATCCCCGAGGGCCGCAAGCTCACGGTGCGCGGCCCCAGCCTCTTTGAGGGCTACAGGGACAGGCTGGATTTCTACTATCTCCAGGCGGGCTTCATCCTCGTCATGCACGCGGACATGGAGGGCAACGAGCGCGCCACCCTGCGCATCGGGCCCGGGACCCTGTTCAACGAAAGCCCCGCGCTGGCGGGTTTTGACGCGCCGGACTCCCCCTTTCTCTGCCAGACGGACTGCACGGTCTATGGCTTTTCCCACGACCTGCTCCATGATCCCGCCTTTGTGGCCGCCCGGCCCGGGCTCATCATCAATCTCATGAGCGGCCTCGGCGTGAAGCTGCTCATGCACCACACGAGCCTTTCCAACTTCGTGGGCGTGAGCGCGGTCGCCCGGGTGAGCCGCTTCCTTTGCGCCCTTACGCGCCGCCGCCGCAGCCTCGCCTTTGACCCGGGCATGACCCAGGAGGACCTGGCCGTCCTGCTCGGGATGCACCGCGCGACCCTTGTGCGGGCGCTGCGCGAGCTCAGGCGGCAGGGCGCGCTTCTGCGCTTCACCAAGCGCCGGGTGGAGATTGGCGATGTGGAGCTCCTGAAACAGCTCGCGGGGACGTAGAGCGGGTGAGCGCCCACGCGAAAAAGGCAGGCAGGAAAGCGCCCGCCGCGGGAGGCCGCCCATGATCCGGCAACTGCGCCGCAAGAGACAGGCCCTCTCCCGGGAAGCATGCATCGCCCTCCTCCAACGGGCCACTTCCGGGGTATTGGCCCTGCGCGATGCGGGGCCGTGGCCCTATGCCGTGCCGCTCAGCTATGTCTATCACCAGGAAAAGCTCTATTTTCACTCCGCCACGAGGGGCCACAAGCTCGACGCCCTCCGGGAAAACCCGGGCGCATCTTTTTGCGTCATCGGGGAGGATAGGGTCATGCCCGGCGAATTGACCACCTGTTTCCGCAGCGTCATTGCCTTCGGGACGGTTGGCGTCGTGGAGGACGCGGCGGAAAAACGGCAGGCCATGCGGCGGCTTGCCATGAAGTACGCCCCGGATGTGGGCGCGGAGCGGGTGGAGGCGGAAATCGCCCGGGAATGGAAGCGCCTCTGCGTGCTGGCCTTCTCCATCGAATACCTGAGCGGCAAGCAGGCCATCGAGCTTGTCGCGCGCTGCGGCCGGGAGGGGGTTTCCTAGGGCCGGCCCCCCCGCAAA
>CAMWTD010000100.1 GCA_947177085.1 uncultured Desulfovibrio sp. | reverse complement strand
GTTCCTGGCGCCTGTCCTGTCGCTGGTCCTTGCCGCTAGACTGCTCTGGGGCTGCGCCGCCAAGGATGAAAACGGCGCGCCGGAAGAAGGCATGACCATCACCGTGGACTTGAGCGAGATCCACCGCTGCTCGCGCGTCTCGCCGGAGATCACCGTGGCCTATGCCCCCAAGGGCACCAAGTTCTATGACGTGCGGCTCATCGAGTACGGCGCGGAGGAAGAGCGCTTCTTCGGCGGCGGGACCTGGGTGGAGGACGGCAGCGGCGTCATCCCCGAGGGCGTGCTCACCCGCCACTATCGCGGCCCCTGCCCGCCCGGGACCAAGGCCGTGGACTACGCCTATGTGGTCTCGGCCATGGAGAGTGAGAATTCCCAGCCGCTCGCCGTGCGCCTTTATCGCTTCACGCAGGAGTAGCCGCCCCGAGGGGCCTGGCGTCACGCGCCCCGCTGAAAAAGTGCTTGCCAATTTCGCGGCGGAGGCATATGAAAGCCTTCACGCGGGCCGAGGTAGCTCAGTTGGTAGAGCAGGGGACTGAAAATCCCCGTGTCGGCAGTTCAATTCTGTCCCTCGGCACCAGTATTTCAAGGGCTTGCAGCGATGCAGCCCTTTTTTGTTTCTTCACGACCCCCGGGCGTCCCGGGCCGCCAAAGCCTAGCGCCCGCGCATGGCGGCCATGATGACCGCCGCGGTGTCGCGGTCATAGTATTCAAAGGCCAGCCTTGCGGTGTCGAGGATGCGGGCGTCGGAGAGAAGGCCCCTTTTTATGGCCGTCAGCATGAGGGGGAGCAGCTCGCCCTGCATATGGGCGGGCCGCAGGCATTTGAGCATGAGTTCCAGGGCGGCGGCCGTGGGGGCCCGTTCAAAGGACATGCGGGCCACTTCAAAGGCCGTGTCGGGGACCGGGTCCGCGAAATCCTTGTTGAAGCCCATGTCCCACGTCTGGCCGAGGGAATAAAACAGGGTGGCGATCACGGTGAGGAGGGCTTCGGGGCTCGGGACGCCCCCCGCCAGCAGGGTTTCCGGCTCGAGCGCCGCCAGGCGCGGCCAATGGCGGAGAAAGGCGAGGATGGAGCGCAGGGCCGACGCGGGCTCGTCGCGCCGGATGGCCAGCAACGCGAGCTTGAGGTTCGCAACGCTGCCAGGGGTGATTTCCAGCGCCTTGCGGTAGTGGGCGAGAGCCGCATCGTCCCGCCGGGTGCGCGCCTTGAGGTCGCCCATAAGCACATGGGCCGCGGCGGCCTTGCCGGAGGAGGAGCGCGCGAGTTCCTCCAGGTCGCGCATGGCGCTGGCGAAGCTGCCGCCGAAGCGCTGCACGAAGAGGACTTCGGAAGTCAGCCGGTTCCAGAGGGCATCCGCCGGATCAGGCTTGCGCCGCGTTTCAAGGCCGATGCGCGAGAGCAGCTCCGCCGCCACGCGGCCGCCGTCGAAGAGCTCCCGGCAGCGCTCCTGGCCCTGACGCCCGATGGCGGCGTGGTCTCCATAATTTTGCAGCACTTCCCCGATGCGGTCGAGGATGTTTTGCGGGTCGTACAGCAGAAGGTCCCGCCCGTCCCTGAGGCCGAAGTCGTGGCCGTAGGGCGAGCGCTCGGTATAGACGATGCTCCCGGCGGCCAGCCCCTGCACCACGCGCAGGGTGAGGCCCGGAAAGAAGTTCTCGTTGAGGACAATCCTGGACTCGGAAAAGATTTTCTGGCTCTCCGCCATGTCGAGGCCGGACAGGATGTCCACGCTGTACCGGGAGCCGAGAAGCTTGAGGATATTGTTGCGCTTCACCCGCTGGCTGTTGGTAGTGCCGATGAAGGTAATGTCGCGGCTTTTCTCGCGCTGTGGCTGGAAATAGGACTGCTGCGCCGGGAGCGGCAGCCACGCGGCTTCGCCGGCCCCGCTGGAGAGGGTGGGCACGCATTGCTGCTGGTCCACGAACACAAAGTCCATGTTCCGTACGCAGTTTTTCAGCCAGAACTCGTTCAGGGGCGTGTCGATGCAGTAGGCCGCTATGGGCTGATCGCAGGGCGTGAGCGCCTGAAGGTCCGACATGCCGCCGAACAGTTCCCAGATCACCAGGTCAATGGGCACGGGCGCGGCGTTGAGGGCGTCCTGGAGGTTTTGTCCCTCCCCGAGCTTGATGTCGTGGACATGGTGGCCGTTCTGCAGGAGGCCCTCGCGCAGGAAGCGGCCTTTGTAGGCAATGTTCATGGGTGGGTCCCCTCCCGGGCCGCAGGCGCTGGGCTCGCCCGGCCAAGCCGGGTGCGCGGCCAAGAATGCCAGACTTGCGGCGCAAGGTCGAGCGGCAAGAGCGCCCGGCGCGCCTTGCCCATGCCCGGGCTTCGGGTGCAGAGTGCGTCACGGCGCGATGCCCGCGCCTGGGGGCGCGGCGAGGGGGAACTATGGAAAATGGCGATTACCAGGCCATGCAGGCCAGAATGCGGCGTTTCTTTTTTTCGGGCGCGACCCTTGAGCCGGCCTTCAGGAAGGCGAAGCTGCGGGGGCTCGCCGTCGCCATCCGCCGGCGGGAGAAGGCCATCCTGGCTGCGCTTCACGACGACCTCGCCAAACCGCCCTGCGAGGCCTTTCTTACGGAAATCGCGGAAACGCTCGACGCGGCGAAGTATAATGCGGCCCGCGCGGCAGCCCTCGCCCGGCCGCGCCGCGTCTGGCCCGGGCGCACCATCCTGCCCGCCGGCTGCAAGGTTCATCCCGAGCCCTTCGGGCTCGCCCTCGTGCTCTCGCCGTGGAACTATCCCTTCCAGCTCTCGCTCATCCCGCTCATCTGCGCCGTGGCGGCGGGCAATTGCGTCGTCCTCAAGCCCTCGCGGGAGTCCCCGGCCACCGGGAGCATCCTCAAGGAGCTGGTGGAGGAATGTTTTGCGCCGGACCATTGCCGTGTGGTGCTAGACGCGCCCGACAGCCCCGGGACGCCGTCCGAGCAGACGGCCACCGCCCTCCTTGCCGAGCCGTGGGACTTTATTTTCTATACCGGCAGCCCGCGCGTGGGGCATATCATCATGGAGAGCGCGGCCAGGCATCTTACGCCCGTGTGCCTCGAGCTCGGCGGCAAAAGCCCGGTCATCGTGGCGAAAGACGCGGACCTTGCCGTTGCGGCCCGGCGCATCGCCTGGGGCAAGCTCCTCAATGCCGGGCAGACCTGCGTGGCGCCCGACTATCTTCTGGCGGAACGGACGATCCTTGACGAGCTTGCGGGTCGCATCCGGGAGGAGTGGGGCCGGATGCTGGGTCCGGACCCGCTGCGCTCCGCGGATTATGGCCGCATCGTCTCGCAGGCGGCCTTCGACAGGCTGTGCGGCCTGGCGGCGCGCTGCGGCGTGGAAATCCAGGAGGACAGGGAGCTTTTGAAAATCGCGCCCGTCATTTTTGAAACCGGATTCACGAGCCCGGCGCTTCAGGACGAGATCTTCGGGCCGCTCCTCCCCGCGATCCCTTATGACAGCCTCGACGCCGCCCTCGCTTACATCCGCGCCAATCCCAAGCCGCTCGCCTGTTACCTGTTCACCCGGGACAGGGCCGTTGAAAAGCGGGTGCTCCGGGAGGTATCCTTCGGCGGCGGCTGCATCAACGACGTGGCGCTTCAGGCATCGTCCAGCCGGCTCCCCTTCGGCGGCGTGGGCAGGAGCGGCATGGGCCGCTACCATGGCCGCGCGGGCTTTGACCTGTTCAGCAATTTAAAAAGCGTGGTCCGACAGTGGCCCACGCTGGATTTGCCTTTGCGCTACCCGCCCTACGGCAAGGGCAGGCTCGGGTGGCTCAGGCGGCTTTTGGGGGTGTAGGCCGCCCGTTCCCGGTTCTGTAGGGGCGGATGGCGTTGAGGGAAATGCCGATGGTGGTCATGTTGTGCAGCACGGCCGTGAGCGCCGGCGGCAGCCCGAAAACGATGGCTCCGAGCAGGTAGAGCGAATTGAGCCCGATGCCCAGCCGCGCGTTGGTGTGGATGCGGCGAAGCGCCCTCGTTGCCAGCAGGCGGACCTTCACAAGGTCCCAGAGTGTCGCGTTGGTGAACACCACATTGGCCACAGCCCGGGCGAGGTCCGTTCCGTCGCCCATGGCCACGCCCACCGAGGCCGCCGAGAGGGCGGGCCCGTCATTGATGCCGTCGCCCACCATCATCACCTTGCAGCCCTCTTTGGCGAGTTCCATGACGATCTTGCCCTTGTCCGTGGGCAGCACATGGGCGCGGAATTCCGTGATGCCGAGCTCGGCCGCCACGGTGCGGGCGGTTTTTTCGCCGTCGCCCGTGATCATGAGGATGCGGGTGAAGCCGAGGCCGCGCATGGCGCGGACCACGTCCCTGGCCTCGGGTCGCAGCGGGTCCTCGATGGCGATCATGCCCGCGGCGTGGCCGTCGATGGCGAGGAAGAGCACCGAGCGCCCCAGCGCCGTCTCCCTGGCGATGTCCTCCGCAAAGACGCCGAGGTCGATGCCCTCGTCGTGCTCGAGGTAGTGACGGCTGCCAAGATACATCTCATGCCCGTGGAGGTGCGAGGAAATGCCGTGCGCCACCACATATTTCACTTCGGTGTGCTCCTCCTCGTGGGCGATGCCCTCCTGCGCGGCATGGTTCACGATGGCCCGGGCGATGGGATGCGGGAAATGCTCCTCGAGGCAGGCCATGATGCCGAGGATATGGCGGGCGTCCTCGCCGGGGGCCTGGATGACCGCGGCCACCGAGGGCTGGGAGGTGGTGAGCGTGCCCGTCTTGTCAAAGACGAGGGTGTCGGCCTCGCGGATGGCCTCGAGATAGCGGCCGCCCCGGATGGCGATGCCCTGCTGCGTGCCGAAGCGCATGGCCGTGAGCACGGCGAGCGGCGTGGCGAGCTTGAGCGCGCAGGAATAATCCACCAGCAGCACCGAGGCCGCGCGGTAGATGTTGCGCGTGAACAGCCACACCAGGCCCGCCAGCGCGAAGGTGAAGGGCACGGCCTTGTTGGCGAGGCTCGTATAGCGGGCCTCGATGGCCGATTTCTGCTTTTCTGACTGCTCGATGAAGCTCACCACCTGCTGAAGGCGCGTGCTCTCGCCCACCTGGGTGACGCGGATGACGATGCGGCCTTCCTCCACGATGGTCCCGGCATAGACCGCGCCGCCGTGCGCGCGCCTGACCGGCATGGATTCGCCGGTCATGGCCGCCTGGTTGATCATGGCCTCGCCGCTCTCCACGATGCCGTCCACCGGGATGGAACTGCCGTCGGCCACGATGATGAGATCCCCGCGGCGCACCTCACCGAGCGGCCGCGCCACTTCGTTGCCGTCCGGGAGGAGCACCCAGACCGAATCCACGTCAAGGGTAAGGCTCTCGGTGAGGGAGGCGAGCGCCCGCTGCCGTGTCCAGACCTCAAGGGCGTCGCCCACGGCGAGGAGCATGGTGAGCAGCCCCACGGTGGTGAAATCGCGCATGAGAAGGGACACGGTGAGCGCCGAGGCGTCCAGCACATCCACGTTCAATTTGCCGCGCACAAGCGACCTCGCGCCCTTGAGGAGGAAGGGGATGGCCGAAAGCGTGCTGACGAGCGCGCGGAGCGGCCAGGGCAGGAAGGGACGCACCACGAAGAAGCGCACCACGGCCACCACGGCCCCGGAGGGATTTTCCCCGGTGAGGAGCTTCTCGATTTCTTCAGGGGTGATGGCGTGCGGCGTGGCGTGGCAGGTCTCGCCCGCGACGAGCGCAAGGGCGGCCGCGCGCGCCCCGGCGCTGTCGGCGAAAAAGAGGACGCGCCCGGTGCGGTAGTTGACCTCGACGCCGCCAAGGCCGGGCAGGGCGGAAAGCCCGTGCGCCAGCAGGAGGGCGGCGCGGGGCGTCAGCGTGGCGCAAACGCGCAGGCGCACCCTCTGGGGGCGGCGCTCGCCTGCGGGGAGCTCGTGGATGATCTCGTACTTCATGTGACCTGCCGGAAGCTGCGCCCCGGGGCCGGGAGCCCCGGGCGAGCGTCAGGTTTGCAGGGGGCCGGGCTATTTGTCGCCTTCGGCTTCCGCGTTGGAGAGGTTTTTCTGCATCCGGGCCTGGTCCACCTGGTCGCGGGCTTCGGCGGCCATGTCCTCCAGGTCTTCCTTCATGCATTCCACCCGGCTCATCATGGCGTCCTTCATGACCATGCCCTTGCTCATCATGTCCGTCACCCAGGGCTTGACCTGGCCGAAATCCAGCTTGTTCCGGTTGAGGGCGGCAAGGCCAGCGGCCCCGGCAATGGCCCCGCCGAGGAAGGTCAGCAGCAGTTTTGTCCCGTCGCTCATGGTCATTCTCCCGTTTCAAGGTTCCCGCCGCCACATGCGCGGCAAAAACAGCTTGGCAAAAAGGGTTTTCCGTGTCAAGAAAAACAAAATTCAATTTCATTTTCAAAAAGGAGAAAGAGCATGGCCCCCTATCTTGTCCACCGCTCGCGGGAGCGCGCCCGCATCCGGCACGAGGCCCTGGCCGACCCCCAGACCCAGGCGCGGGTTTTCGACTTCCTGAAAGGCGAGGGCGGCATTGCGGGCATCAAGCCCGGGAGCGCGTCCTTCCTCCTGCTGCTTGAGCCTTCGGCCGACGTTGACCAGATTTGCGCGGAACTGGAAGGGGCCTTCCCCTTTTTCCGCGCTGACACGATGCCTGCCGCGGCCGTCGCGCCAGCCAGGAAGCACAGCGGCAGCCGCTGCCGCCTTCTGACCATGCTCGGTTTCGGTCTCACCACCGTGGGCCTGGCGGCCACGGGCCTCAAGCATGCGCACGCCGTGGCGGGGGCCATCTTCGCCCTGCTGGCCACGGACCATGTGTGGCATCGGCGCAAGGCCCTGTAGAAGGCGGGCCTGGGCCAACTACCGGTATTGCTTGCTCTTGCGGGGCGGCTGGCCGAACAGGCGCTTGTAGTCGCGGTTGAACTGCTGCGCGCTGCCGTAGCCCACTCGGGCCGCGGCCTGCACGGCCTGCTCGTTTTCCTCGAGGATGAGGCGGCGCGCCTCGTGCAGGCGCAACTGCTTGTAATACTGCATGGGGCTCAGGCCCGTGAGCGTCCTGAAGGAGCGGTAGAGGGTGGATTCGGACATGTAGACCGCCCGCGCCAGCTCGGCGAGGCTCACGGGCGCGTCGAGATGGGCGCGCAGGTAGTCGATGGCCGCGAAAAGCTGCCTGCCGTGGCGGCTGCTGCCGTAGACGGCGTGGAGCACGTCGGCCTGCGGCCCTGCCAGCAGCAGATAGTGGAGGTCGCGCAGGGCGAGCTCGCCGCGCACGGGAATCTGCTCCGGCCGCGCGAGGATATGGGTGAGCCGCGCAAAGGTCTCCATGAGGTCGGGCCCGGCGTCGGCCACGGAAATGCCCGGAGCGTGCGCGTCCCGGCGTTCCTTCCAGCCGAGCTGGAGGATGAGGTCGCCCACGATCTGCCGGTTGATGTGGAAAAACAGGGTGAGCAGCGGCTTTTCCGGGCTGGCCTCGAGGATCTGCGAGGAGCTCGGCATGTCCATGCCCACGAGCAGGACCTGGTTTTCCGTGAGCGTGTGCTCCTCGCTGCCGAACAGGGTCTTCTTGCTGCCCTGCACGAGCAGCGAGGCCAGGGGCTGGTCGAAACGGTGCTCGGAAATGCCCGCATGGTCGCGCCGGGCCATGTACACGCCCGGTATGGCCGTGGGGTACACGCCGTCCCCGGCCATATGCGCCAGAAGCGCGGTTTTCAGTTGCGCGCCCGCGCGGGCGATCCTTTCCTTGGAATCCGTGCTCATGGTTCTCTCCGCTTCCTTTGCCGCATGGTAACATGCCCGCGGCTGCCGGAAGCCCCGTGACGAAAACAGGCAACTTTTTGCCGAAAAGCCCTCTTGCCGCACGCTCGCGCCACTGCTTATATATGCTGGCGGATTTCCGCGGAAAAGCCCGTGCGCGGCCGCCCCTGCGTCCGCGCGGCGGGCCTGCCGCCGCCCTGTCTTTCATGCCGAAAACCAAGGTGTGTTATACGGACAAAGGGGTGATGGACTTTCCTTAAATCCGTCTGGAGCGAAGCGGAAGACGGGTGCTAGTGCCGGAAGAATCCTAAAAAATA
>CAMWTD010000099.1 GCA_947177085.1 uncultured Desulfovibrio sp. | reverse complement strand
GTTTGCGGCGGCGCAACTCCTCCACGGCCTTTTCATCGCGCGCATTGCACAAAAGCTGGAAGCCGCCGAGGCCCTTGAGCGCGAGGATGCCGCCGTCGAGCAGCAATTGCCCGGCGCGGGCGAGCGCGTCGGCCTCATTCTCCGGCGTGGGGCCGGTCATTTCCGGCCCTCGGGCGGCAGCCGCCGCATCCACGAACCAGAGGCGCGGACCGCATGCCGGGCAGGCGATGGGCTGGGCGTGAAAGCGCCTGTCCGCCGGGTTTCCGTATTCCGCCGCGCAGTCCGGGCAGAGCGGAAAACAGGCCATGCTCGTCACGGCCCGGTCATAGGGGATGGATCTCGTGATGGTGAAGCGCGGCCCGCAATTGGTGCAATTGGTGAAGGCATAGCCGAAACGGCGGTTTGCCGGGTCGCGCATGTCGGCGAGACAGTCGGGGCAGACGGCCACATCCGGACTCACCAGCACGGTATGGGCGGCCGCGCCCTCGCTTTGGAGGATGCGAAATTCCGCCTCCCCGGGCATGGGCGCAAGCTCCGCCTCGTCAACGCCGGTAAGGCGCGCCAGCGGCGGAAGCTCCGCGCGCAGGCGGCGGCCAAAGGTCGCCACGGCGCGGGGCGCGCCCTGCGCCTCGATGCGCACGCCGTCGGCCGTGTTGCGCACCGAGCCCGTCAGGCCCTCCTCCCGCGCAAGACGCCAGACAAAGGGCCGGAAGCCCACGCCCTGCACCTGGCCCGACGCCGTGAAGACCCGGCGCATGAGGGCCGCCTCCCTTGACTGCTGCTGCTCCATGCGGAGAGGATAGCGCAAAAGCGCGGGCTGCGCCACGCCCCGGCGCGACGATTGACAGAGGCCCGTGGAGCGGCTAAAGGAGATGCCAAGCCGGGCGGCGGCAGCCCCCGCCAACCCCGTCAGGTCCGAAAGGAAGCAGCGGCAACGGGGGCTGCCGGGTGTCCGGCCCACAGAAAACGCGAAGCGCGCATGCGCTTCGCGTTTTCCGCGTCTGGCGCTCCGCGCGCCGACAGGGAAAAAACGGGGCTGCAGGTCTTCCCGCAGCCCCGGGCGAATCCCGCGCCTACTTCTTCGGCGCGGCCTTTTCCGCAGCCAGCTTCTTGCCCTGCGGGGTCATGTGGCAGGGCTGGCAGCCCTTGAAATTGGGGTACTTGCCGGCGAGCTTCTTGTGACAGCCGTAACAGGAGCGGTCCGTATCCGGCGCATGGTAGGCCATGTAGACGCTCATGGGGTCACGCTCGGAAGGCCCGGCGAGGGAGTGGCATTCCTCGTTGGTGCAGGCGGCGTAGCGGTTCCCCGGCAGCCCCTCGTGGTGGCAGGTGCGCCAGGCGACCTTCTTGTGCGAGCGGTGGTTGAAGGTAACATACATCCGCGGCGACTTGCCCGCATCAAGCTCCATGGGCTCGCCCAAGTCCAGCAGGTTTTTGCCGTGCGCGCCCGAAGCCGCGGCTCCGAGCACGAGAATCACGAGAACAGGGGCGCAGAGCCCGATGCAGAGAGATTTCATCTTCGCTCCTCGGCTAGAGGGTTTCGGCGCGGAACGCCGGGGCGCTCCGGCCACGCACGGGACTGGACGACCGGGCAAGCGGTCACGCCGGACGGCCCGGAGCTCATTATGGCCGCAAACGCGAAAAATTTCCAACGAAAATGCCCTAATGCCCCGTGATGCCGTATTTCTTGAGCTTGTACTGGAGCAAGCTCTTGGAAATACCCAAATATTCCGCAGCCTTGACCTGCACCAGATCCGCGCGCACGAGCGCGCGCCGGATGAGCGCGGCCTCGATCTTCTCCAAGGTGTCCGCGAGGTCGAGCTGCACGGGCAAGAGGTCCACGGCGCTCTTGAACTGGGCCTCCTCGTCGCGGATCTCGGCGGGCAGGTCGTCCACGCCGATGGTCGCCCCGGGCACGAGCACGAGGCAGCTCTCCACCACGTTCTCGAGCTGGCGGATATTGCCCGGCCACTCGTAGCCCGTGAGGTAGTTGAGCGCCTCGGTGGAGAAGGTCTTGGGCGGCAGGTTGTCGTCGGCGCAGACCTTTTCCACGAAATGCGCCACCAGAAGCGGGATGTCCTCCCGGCGCTCGCGCAGGGGGGGCAGCGGTATCTGCACCACGTTGAGCCGGTAGAAGAGATCCTCGCGGAAGGCCCCGCGCTCCACCAGCGCGGCGAGGTCCTTGTTGCTGGCGGCCACCACGCGGATGTCGACCTCGATCTCCTCGCCGCCGCCCACGCGCTCGAACTTGCGCTCCTGCAGGACGCGCAAAAGCTTGACCTGCAGGTCCGGCGTGAGCTCGCCCACCTCGTCGAGGAAGAGCGTGCCGCCGTCCGCCTGCTCGAAGCGGCCGCGCCGAAGGGCCACCGCCCCCGTGAACGAGCCCTTTTCGTGCCCGAAAAGCTCGCTTTCGAGCACGCCCGGGTTGAGGGCCATGCAGTTGACGGAAATGAAGGGCTTGTCCTTGCGCGGGCTCGCGTAGTGGATGGCGCGGGCGACCAGCTCCTTGCCCGTGCCCGACTCCCCGCTGATGAGCACCGTGGAGCGGCTCGGGGCCGCCCGCTCCACCATGACGAGCACATCGCGGATAGCCTTGCTGCGGCCCACGATCTGGTGGATGCCGTAGCGGTTTTCCATGGCCTCCTGCAGGAGGCGGTACTGCCTGTGCGCGCGCGAGAGCTCCACGGCGTTGTGGATGGAAAGCAAGAGCTCGTCGTTGGAAAAGGGCTTGGTGATATAGTCGAAGGCCCCGTACTTCATCACGTCCACGGCGCTCTCGATGGAGCCGAAGGCCGTCATGATGAGCACCGGGATGTACGGCCATTCCTTCTTCACCCGCTGGAGCACCTCGCGGCCGCTCACCTTGGGCATCTTCATGTCCGTGACGACCACGTCCACCTCGCTCTCGTCCAGAAAGGCGAGCGCGGTCTCCGGGTCGCTGATGGCCGTGACGGTATAGCCCTCGTCTTCCAGCAGGGTCTGGAGAACGAGGAGATAGTTTTTCTCGTCGTCGATGACGAGGATATGCGCCTTCTCACCCATGCCGCGTCTCTCTTTGATGCTCGGGCTTTGCTACTCGGGCTGTGATGCCAGGGCCTCAGTGCCCGGGCTCGGCGGGAATCATGGCCCCGGGCAGGATCACCCGCACGAGCGCCCCGCCCTCCGCGCCGTTTTCGAGCTCGATGCGCCCGCCGTGGCCCACCACGATGGACTGCACGATGGGCAGCCCCAGGCCCGTGCCCCCCTCCTTGGTGGTGAAGAAGGGGTCCAGCAGGCTGGACAGGGAGGCGGGATCGAAACCGGGCCCGGAATCGAGAAATTCCAGCTCCACCACGGGTTCGGGGGCGTGGCCCGGAACCGTTTCGGGGGCGCCCGGCGCGCCCGAAGTCCCGGAAGCGGCGGCTGCCTCGGCATGACGCCCGCTTACCCGGATGATGCCCGGGCCGTCCAGCGCCTGCTGCCCGTTGACAAGGATATTGTAAAAGGCGCGGTACAGCAAATCCTTGTCGCCGCGCACGAAGAGCCCGGGCTCGAGCTCGCGCTCCACGCTGACGCCCTTGCGGCTGAACTCCCCTTCAAGAAAGGCGAGCGCCTGGTCCAGCACGAGGTCCACGTCCACCACGTCCTCGCGGGGCTTGCGCGGGCGCGCGTAGTCCAGAAAGTCGTTGACCGTCTGCGAGAGGCGCACGGCCTCGTCATAGATGGCCCCGAGGATGCGCGCCGTGCCCTTGTCCGCCCCGGCGGTGCGCCGCTGCAGAAGCTCCGCGCTGGAGCGGATGATGCCGAGGGGGTTGCGGATCTCGTGGGCGATGCTCGCCACCACGCGGCCCATGCTCACGAGGCGCTCGTTGCTATGCAGCTCGTTCTCGAGCTGGCGGTTCTTCTGCATCCGCTCGGCGAGCACGCGTTCCGCCCGCTGGATGAGCAGGTGCAATACCCCGAACAGCAGCACGGACGAGAGCAGGCACATGACCACGATGATGCCCTGGAAGGCCAGCACGCGCTCATAGTCGTCCGTAATGTCCTGGGTGAGCTCGAGCGCGCCCATGACCGGGACCTTGTGCTCCGGCCCCATGGGCTCGCCGCGCAACGGATAGAGCACCCTGAGGACGAAGGTGCCCTCCTTCAGCGGCACGCGGAAGGGGGCCTGCCACGCCGGGATGCTGGACACGATCTCCGAGCTCACGGTGGAGCCGTCCAGCACCGCGTCCACGTTGGCGGGCGCGAGGCCCGCCCGGCCCTGGTCCGCCTTGTCGCTGGAATAGGCCACGCGCCGCGTGAAGTCATAGATGCGCAGCTTCTCCACGGGCAGGCCCTCGATGACCGAGCGCACCACGCGGTCGAGATGCTCGTACTGCGTGGGCTGGCGGAGCGCGATGCGCCCGTTGGCCATGATGGTGGGCAGCGCGAAACGGCGGTAGATCTGGCTGTTGAGGTTTTCCACGAGCTGGCGCGCGAAATCCTCCTGCCGCCGGAGGAGGGTCTCGCGCACCGAGCTCGAAATGAAGAAGGAAAGCCCCAGGCTCGACAGCAGGATGACCAGCAGCGAAAGCCAGGAGAGCGTGCGCGCATAGCTCAGGGGCAGGCGCTCCGCCTCCTGGGCCACGCGGCGCTCCGCATCCTCCTTGGCGGCTTCGTCCGCCATCTGCCCGGCCCGGGGCGCGGTCACGACCTAGAACGCCTGCTTCTGCGCGGGCACGGCCAGGAAGGCGGCCAGGTCGGCGGCCTCCTGCGGGTAGCCCGTCGCGCCGAGGCGCGTGTTGGCGATGCGCTTGCCGAGCTCCACCGCGGGCTGGTCCACGGGGTTGATGCCCATGAGCCAGCCGGTAAAGATGGTGGCCGCCTCGAGGAGCATCATCAGCGAGCCGGCCGCGAATTCGTCAAGGCTTCCCATATGCACGTTGACCAGCGGCACGCCGCTCTTGCAGAGGGCCATGCGCGTGCCCAGGGCCTCGGCGTCGAGCAGGGTGTCGAAGGCCTTGCCGCGCAGCCACGCCCACTGCTCCGGCAGGTCCTGCCCGAAGCTGCGGCCCGAGCGCGGCTGCTCGCCCGTGAGGAAGAGGCAGCCCTTGTTGCGCGGCCCGTCGAGGAACATCTGGTTCACGGAATGCTGGTCGGTCACGCCCGTGGCCGGCACGGGGAGGCTGCCCTTGCCGTCCTTGCCGAGGCTCTCGGCCCAGAGCTGCGCGAACCACTGGCCATAGGCCGCCCACTGCGGGATGTAGCAGAAAAAGATGAGCTGGCCGTAGTCATGCTCCTCCAGCTCCCGCGCCCAGCAGGCGAGCGAGAAGGAGGGATGCTGCGCGATGCTCGCCGGATCGGCCAGGAGGGGCTGCGCCACCGAGGCCGCGCCCTTGAGCAGGGCCTGCCAGTCAATGCCGATGAAGCCTGCGGGAAGCAGGCCCACGGCCGAGAGCGCGGAATAGCGGCCGCCGAGATAGTCCGGCACTTCGAGGGCGTCCAGCGCCTTTGCCGTGGCCTCCTCGCGCAGATAGCCCTTTTTCTGGTCGGTCACGACCACCATGTGCTTCTGCCAGTCGTCGCCGAGCGACTTCTGCAGCCACGCGCGCACGAGGAAATACTGCGCCAGGGTCTCGATGGTCCCGCCGGACTTGCTGATGCACACGACCACCGTCTCTTTCGGCGGCAGCTTGCCGAGCAGGGCCTCGAACTGGCTCGCGCAGACATTGTCCGCGATCCAGAGCCAGGGGCCCGCGTAGTCCGGGCCGTCCTGACCGGGCGCAAAGGCTTTCTGCATGGCGCGCGCGCCCAGCGCCGAGCCGCCGATGCCGAGCACCAGCATGTGGCGGAAGGGCTTGAGTTTCGCGAGCAGGGGGGGCAGGGCCCGCTCCAGGCGCTCGCGGTAGGGCATGTTCAAGAAGGGCATCTCGCCCGCGGACACGCCCGCGCGCAGGCGCTCGGCCAGCTCGGGCGCGCGGGCCGCCAGAGCGGCCCCGGAGGCGGGCATGCGCCCGGTCCAGGCGCGCGACCATTCAAGATAACTGGTGGAGCCGTTTTCCGCTGTCATGGACATCCTCCTCACACAGTTTTGCGGGAATACTTCCTTTTCCCCCATGATGGACAAGCCTTCACCGCCAGCACGGGCATATGCGCCCGAGAAAAGATCTTATGCGCCCCCCGGTCGGGCGCTGGCCGGTGCAAGGGGCAGGTCGAGCTCGCGCGGCGCGAAAAAGCGCCGCCGCACCTCCCTGTAGGTGCGCGGCCTGACGCCGAAACGGTAGGACCAGAGCGCACAGTCCTCGCGCGCGGCGCAGGCCCGCACATCCCACCGGCTGCCCGCGCAGGCGAGGCATTGCCGCCGGATGGCCCTGAGCACCGCGCGCGAGAGCGCAGCGCCGGCCGCCCGCGCGTTCCCGCCCGCTGGCGGAAGGTGGGGCAGACGCCAGCGCCACAGGGGGCAGTCCCCGTCGGCGCAGCTCCGCACCGCGCCGGGCGACGCGCCCTGGCAGTCAAGGCAAAACCGCCGCGCCGCCAACGGCGCGCTGCGCAGGGGCGCGCGCTCCCTCATGCCGCATCATCCGCGCCGCGGCCGCAGCATTTCTTGTATTTTTTGCCGCTGCCGCAGGGACAGGGGTCATTCCTGCCCACCTTGGGCGTCTCGCGGCGATAGGCAGCCGGCCTGAGCGCCGTGCCGTCCATATAATAGAGCTTGTCCCCGTCGCGCAAAAAGGCGCTGCGCTCGCCAATCTGGCGCACCACGCCGTCGAGCTCGTAGAGGGCGTGAAATTCCACGAGGTCAGCCCCGCCCGGCTCCGGCGCGTCCACGCATTTGTCCACGTCCAGCCTGAGCCAGCGGACGCCCTTGCATTGCTGCTCCAGCGTTTCCGCGCTCACCTCCGCCCGCGTGGCGGGATGGGTGGTCTCCACGAGCCACGCATAGTTGCCGAGCGCATAGGCCGTGTAGCGCGAGCGCATGAGCGCTTCCGCCGTTTCCGGCCACGCGTCGCCGGACAGATAGGGGCCGCAGCAGACGCCAAGGGCCCTGCCGCTGCCGCAGGGGCACGGCGCTTGCGCCGAAACCGCTTCCGGAGCCGGGGGAGATGGCGGGGATTCGTTCCGCGCGCGGGACATGGGGGACCGCCTTGGGTTTGAAGCCGGCACTGCGCCGGCTGCAAAAGCATAGCCCATGCGGCCACGCCGGGCAAGGCCGCGAGGGCCGGCGCGGCGGGAACGGAACCGGGAGATGCGGGGCTGCGCTCCGCATCCAAAAAACAGTTACAGGCCGCGCGTGGCGGGTGTCCGCAGGCAGACGAGGCAGCCCTCGGGCAGGGGCCCGGCTGCCCCCATGGCAAGTTCCAGGCTGCCCTTGCGCCACTGTTCCGCGCGGGCCTCGCCGATGACCGCGCCCCCGGCGTCCAGCACCGGGCACAGCGTTCCCGGCCGCGGGGCCATGGCCTTGGCGGAAAGACACCAGAGCCGCAGGCCCCCGCCAGCAGGGGCCGCGCGGTAGACCTCGCTGCACCCGAGTTCGGCCAAAAGCCGCACATGACGCCGGCCGAAGGCATAGGTCGCGCCGCCGAGCAGGACGCCCGCGCCGCCGCAGACGGCCGCGAGCACAAAGGGATTTATGCCGAGCAAGCGCCGCAGGAAGGAGAGGGACGCTTCGCGCCGGGCCCGGGCATCCGCATGGACGATGAGGGTATAGACCTGCGGGGCCTGCCCCACGGCCCCCTTGAAGGTGATGCGCAGGCCATAGCTTCCGGGGGCGGCGTCGGGCGCGGCCATGACTTCGCCGCGCCACATGCCGTTGCCGAACCAGTAGCCGGTGAAAAAGCCCTCGAGGCTGAAGCGCAGGGGCGCGTCCGGCGGGGTCATGCGCGCCACGAGGTCGCTGGCGACGGGATTCTTGAGCACGGCCGGCCCGGAAAGGGTCAGGCTCTCGCCGGGAAGCAGCTCGAGCTGGTTGGTTCCGCCGCGCATTTCGGCCAAAAGGCCGTCAAAGAGGCCGAGCAGGGCCACGGCCAGCAGGATGCCGCTCACAAGGCCCGCGCCATGC
>CAMWTD010000098.1 GCA_947177085.1 uncultured Desulfovibrio sp. | reverse complement strand
GGAGACGCTGATGAAAAAACTCAATGAAATCGATGCGCGCATCGCCCGCATGGAGGCGGCAAACAGGAGCGCCAAGGAAGAGGCATCGGAAACGAATAGACTTCCCGAGTGAAAAGGTCACAGGGGGCCAGTCTTGCGCCCAAGGGGGCCCCCTTTCTTCGCCCTCGTGGCAGAGTTCAGCCAACTTGTGGCTCTCCACCCTTCTTCCTGCCAGGACGCGGTTGCTTTGTCGCTTCCTGACCTGATTGAAGAAGGGTGAGCCACCTCCTGAAACCTGATGCCTAGGGCTTGATGTAGGCGAAGCCCTCGCGCTGGAGGCGCACCACCTCCACAAGCCCCGCGGGCACGACCTGGCAGCCGGGCCAGAGACGCGCATGGTCGACGCCGTGCTCGGCGAGGGCATTGGCGCACAGCTTGAAGCGCACCCCGCGCTTGACGAGCGCGGCGACCTTGGCCTTGAGCTCCTCAAATTCCGGGCCCCCGGCGGCGAAAAGCGGCGCGCCGCCGCCATTGGCCACCACGTCCAGTTGGAAGGACTCGCCGGGCAGGCCATTGAGATAGTTTTCGGCATTGCGGAGCACCAGGGCGAGAATGGCCGGGTCCTTGGCGTCGAGGTGCAGGCAGAGATCGTAGTTCATGGAGCCTCCTTTCTTGCGCCCATATGCCGGGCGGGGTTGCCGCCGAGGTTAACAGAGGCCCGCGCCCTTGCCAAGATTGGGGACAAGCATCCGGCTTTCATCTCAAATGCTTGCGCGGCGCGGCCGCAGAGGCTAGACTGCGGCAACCATGTGGCGCGTTTCCGGGCTTTTCCCCCCTTGCGGAGCCCTGTTCCGGCGTGCGCCGGGGCGGCTCGCGCTCCTGCTGCTGCTTCTGGCCCTGCTGGGCCAGCTCGGCGGCTGCGGCCTGCTGGCGAAAAATACGGACCCTGGCGCGCATGGGGCCGATACGGCGCAAGGGGCGGAAGGGGCGGACGCCGCCCAGGGCGGCGAGGCCGGCCGGGAGGGCTCCGGGGACGGGGCCGCCTGGGACAGCGACCCCGTGCCCTACCGCGTCGACATCGTGGTGGCGAACGGGCCGGACTCCCTCAAGGGCCAGATGCGCGACGCAAGCCAGCTCGTCAAGCTCGTGAAGGAGCCTCCGGACAGCATGCTCGCGCTGGAGCGGCGCGCCCGCGCCGACGAGGAGACGGCGGTCAGGCTGCTCCATTCCCAATGCTATTATGACGGCAAGGCGGCCTTCCGCATTGACGAGGCCGCAAGCCCGGTGAAAGTCACCCTCACCCTCACGCCCGGGCCGCGCTTCACCGTGGGCCGGGCGGATGTGCGCTACGAGCCGCCCCCGGTGATCCCCGACGCCTTTCTTCACCGCACTCGCGTCACCGGCTTCTGGGGCCTCGAGCGCGAGGCGCTCCCCGCGCCCGCCTTTCCCGACAGCGTCCCCGGCGTCACCGTCGGCGAGCCCATCGTGGCCGACGCCATGCTGGCCGCGGTCTCGGCCATGCCCGAGGCCCTGCGGCGCACGGGCTATCCGCTCGCCAAGGTCACGGAAAGCCGCTACACCGTCGACCCGGCGACGCGCACCCTCAATGCGGATATTGTCATCAATCCCGGGCCTCCCGCGCTCATGGGCAAGGTCGAGATCCACGGCAACAAGGAAGTCAACACCTGCTACCTCGAGCGGCTCGTGCCGTGGACCCCGGGCGAGGAGCCCTGGGACGACGAAATGCTCACCGACTATGCCAACAGCCTTCGCGCCCTCGGGCTCTTCCGCTCGGTGGAGGCCGCGCCCGTCGCCGAGGACATGCGGCTCGAGCACCGCGTCCTCGGGCCGGACGGCGCGGAGGGCGACGTGGGCGTGGTTCCCGCCTCCATCACCGTGGCCGAGGGGCCGCCGCGCTCGGTGAGCGCCAGCGCCCGCTACGACACGGACACCGGCTTCGGCGTGGAGGGCACATGGGAGCACCGCAACCTCTTCCACAACGGCGAGCGTCTCACTCTTGACGCGCCCATTTCGCAGCAGGAGATCGGCCTCAAGGCGGCCTTTGAGAAACCGGCCTTTTTGCAACGCGGCCAGCGCCTGCTCGCCAACGGCGCGGCCCTGTGGGAAAATACCGACGCCTACCAGCAGGAATCGCTCAAGGGGGAGATCGGCATCGACCGCCGCCTCGCGCGCCAGTGGTGGGGGGGCATCCATCTCGGCGCGGAGGGCGGCTGGCTCAAGGACAATGAGCACGAAAAGCGCCCCTACGGCGTCATCGAGCCCAAGGCCGCCCTGCGCCACGACAGCCGCAACAGCAAACTCAACCCGTCGAGCGGCATGGAGGCGGAGCTCAAGCTGCTGCCTTTCAGCGGCTTTTATGAGGAATTTTTCGGCGCTTTCGCCACCACACTCTCCGTGGCCGGCTACTACGCCCCCTACGGCAAGAAGCCGGACGGCAAGATCGACGACCGGGTCGTGCTCGCCGGGCGCGTGGAAGGCGGGGCCATGCCCGGGGCCTCCTCGCTGAAAAGCATTCCGGCGAGCCTGCGCTATTTCACGGGCGGCGCGGGCTCGGTGCGCGGCTACGCGTACCAGGCCATCGGCCCGCGCGACAAGGAGGGCGACCCCCTGGGCGGCCGCTCCTACCAGGTGGTGAACCTCGAGGCGCGCTTCATGGTGGCCGAAAATGTGGGCATAGTGCCCTTCCTGGACGGCGGCATGGTCTACAAGGACGAATTTCCGCGCATCATCGGCGACATGGACTGGGGCACGGGCCTCGGCTTCCGCTACTACACGCCCATCGGCCCGGTGCGCCTCGACGTGGCGACCCCCCTGCACCGCATCGACGGCGACCCGCCGGTGCAGGTCTATATCAGCATAGGGCAGTCCTTCTGATGGCCTGGTTTGCAAAGAAGCACGCCGCAACGCCCGATGCCGGCGCTTCGGCCCGCACGGATGCCGCCCCCCCGCAGCCGGAGCCCCGCCGCCGCTGGCTGCGCCGCTGCCTTGTGGGGCTGCTCGCGCTTTCGGTGACGGCCCTCGCCGCCGTGTTTGGCGTCCTCTACTGGATCTGCCAGACGGAAGGCGGCCAGGCGTGGCTTGTAAAAACCGCCAATGCCGCCCTGGAAAGCAAGGACGGCGGCCTCAGCTTGCGGCTGACAAGGCTCACGGGCTCGCTGCCCTTTGATTTCGCCTTCGGGCTCGAGGCGGCGGACAGCCACGGCATCTGGCTCACAGCGCCGGAAAACCGCGTGGTCTGGAACTGGCGCGCGCTTCCCGGCGCGGTGCGCATCGAAAAAGTCGCGCTTGTCAGGCCCGTGCTCAGCCGCCTGCCGGACCTGCCCCCCGCGCCCGAGCCCGAAACGCCTTCGCGGCCCATAACGCTCAAGGATGCGCAAGCCCTGCTCGGCAAGGTCGCCCAACTCCTGGGCGATCCGCCCTTCTGGCTGCCGGAGGTCTTTCTTGCCGCCACGCTGGAGGACGCGCGCTTTCCCGCCTCTTTCCTCGGCGGGCGGCGGGAAATGGCCCCCACGCCTTCGGAAGAACCCGGGGTGGAAGCCGGCCAAGCCGCCCCGCCGGCCGCAGTGCGCGCGGAAGCGGACATCGGTCTCACGTTGCGGGGTTCCGACGGGGCAAAGCTCACCGCGCAGGCCCGCCTGGCTGGGGAGGACGGGCAGGAACTGCGCCTTGCCGTCCTCGGGCTTGAGGAAGCCACGCTCAAGGCCGCGCTCACGGCCAGGGCGGACGCCGCCGTGCCCGGCCTTGCGGCCACGGCGCGGGTGGAGGGTCGGCTTGCGGCCCCCCTGCTTTCCGTGGCGGACCTGCCCCCGGACCTTCTTGGATCCTCCGCCACGCTCCACGTCGCCCTGGACGCCAAGGGCCTTGGGGACGCGCACAGCACCCCGGCCGTCAGCCTGATCGGCCCGAATCTCGCCGCCGGACGCGTGAGCCTGCAGGGGCGCGGATCATGGCAGGCGGGGAGCGGCTGGAGCCGGGGAGAGCTCGACGGTCCGCTGGGCCTTGATTTCAGCGTCGCCCTGGCTCCCGGGGACGGCGAGAGAACACCGGCAGAGGACGGGGAGGCGCGGGACCCGCTCGCCATGTTCCGCGCGCCGCTCCGCCTCACGCTCAAGGTGGAGGGCGCGTTGCCCGCGCCGGACCTCGACCTCAGGCTCAGTTGCGCCGAGCTGGCGGCGGGGGGCCATACGCTGACAGACCTCGCCCTCGCGGTCAGCGGCAAGGACCTGGCCCTGCCGCTGGACGCCGCCTTTCCCCCGGCGCGGGAAACGCCCATAGATCTTGACGTGGCGGCGAGCCTCGACGGACATGCCCTGAATACCCGCGGGCAATTTTTCTACGCCGCGGCGGAAGACGCCCCGGCCGGGGAGCCCCGGGACATGCGCGCCGGCGTGCGCGACCTTGTGCTCCACGCCGCGGGCATTGGCGGCGAGGGCAGCCTCACGGCCCTTCTGCCCCACGGGGGCCTGCCCGCGCTGGACGGCGGCCTGCGCCTTAATGTGGAGGATTGGGCCGCGCTTTCGGCCCTCGCGCCCGGCATGGCGCTCACGGGCGACGCCCATGTGGAGCTGGCGCTGAGTGCCGTGGCCCCGGCGGCGGAGACAGGCGTCGAGGGCCGTGCGGTCTCGCAGGATGCGCGCCTTGCCTGGCGCATCCCCCGCCTCAGCGTAAAGGAGACAAGCGGCAAGGAAGTGGCGTTGGTGCGGGCCCTGACGGGCGAGGCCACGCTCACGGACCTTTTCCGCAAGGCGGCCGTTGCCGCGCGGCTTGACCTCGGCGAAGCGCGGGCGGCGGGGCTGCGCCTCGGCGCGAAGCTCACGGCCGACGGGCCGCTGGCCGGCCCGCTCAACGCCAAGTTGACGAGCACCGGGGATGTGGCAACGCAGCTTGACGTGGCCTGGCAACCCGGAGAAGTGCTCTTGCGCGTGCTCAACGCCCGCGCCAATCTTCCAGCGTCCCTCACCGGCGGCCACGCGGCCACCCTGGGGGCGCGCCTGCGGGGGCCGGCGCGCCTGCGTTACGGCGAGGGCGGCATCGGCGTGGACACTCTCGACCTTTCGCTCACGCCCTCGGGCCGGCTGCGCGCCAAGGGGGGCCTTGCGCCCGACAGGCTCGATCTTGATCTCGCCCTGAACGCGCTCACGCTCAAGTCCTGGAGCGCTCTTGTGCCCTCCCTGCCCGAGGGGACTGTGGACATCACGGCCCGCCTCAACGGCAGCCCCGCGCGGCCGGCGGGGCGCTTCCGCGTGGGCGTTGCCGGGCTCAAGATTCCCGGCAGCCCGCTTGCGCCGCTCGCCCTCGCGCTTGCCGGGGGCATCGAGCCCACAGCGGCGGGGGGCATCCTGAGCGCGCGGCTGGAAGTGCCCCCGGCCACGCTCAGGGCCCTGGGCGGCGATGCGGCGCAGGTGGCCGCGCGCGTTCCCCTGCTCTTCGGGCCGGACGGCATCCCCAAGCCGGACATGGCCGGAAAGCTCTCCGCCCGGGTGCGCTGGGACGGGGCTCTGGGCCCGCTCTGGAGCCTCGTGCCCATGGCCGACCGCCGCCTCAACGGCCGCATCGCCCTCAATGCCGACGCCTCGGGCACGCTCAAGGCCCCGCGTGTCCGCGGCGGGGTGGCGATCAACCAGGGCCGCTTCGAGGACCTGCTGCTCGGCGTGCTGCTCACGGACATCACCCTGCGTCTCGACCTCGAGGACAAGGGCGGCGGGGGCCACGGCGGCCTCCCCGGCTCCATGCGGCTCGACCTTTCCGCTTCCGACGGCCGCGGGGGCAAGGCCAGCATCACGGGCTCCGGCGCGCTCAACGGCAACGACCTTAACATCAGGGCCAGCATCGAGCGGCTGCGTCCCCTGCGCCGCCGCGACGTGCACATCATGCTCTCGGGCAAGGCCACGGTCACGGGCAGCGCCACCGCGCCCGACGTGGCCGGCGAGATCATCGTCAACCAGGGCGAGGTGCTCCTCAACAATATCGAAATGGGCGGCAGCATCACCACCTTGCCCATCAGCGCCGCGCCGACCCCGGAAACGGTCAGGAAGGGCGGGATGGGCTCCGGCGGCAACGCCTCGGCGGCCACGCCAAAGCCCCCTGCCGCCCCCCAGGGCAACCTCAATATCCGCATCATCATGCTGCCGCGTTTCGTGGTGGAAGGACGCGGCCTCACGAGCCTGTGGAAGGCCAACCTGCTCATCACCGGGCCGCCCTCCGACCCGGACATCACGGGCAGCGTGGACGCGGTGCGCGGCAATTTCGACTTTCTCGGCAAGAATTTCGCGCTCACGCGCGGCGTCGTCACCTTCGCGGGGGGCTCACTCTCGGACCCGTTACTGGACATCGAGCTCACCAACGAAACGCCGGATCTCACGGCGCATATCATGGTCACGGGCACGGTGCGCAAGATGAAGCTCTCGCTCACGAGCGACCCCTCCCTGCCGCGCGACGACATCCTTTCGCGCGTGCTCTTCGGCAAGAGCGTCAACGAGCTCGGCCGCATGGAGGCGCTCCAGCTTGCCGGGGCCGTGGCCCAGCTCGCGGGCTTCGGCTCCGGGGGCGGCGGCATCTTCGGCGCGGCCAAGAAGGCGCTCGGCGTGGACGTGCTGCGCCTCGGCAGCTCCTCTTCCAGCGCCGCCGGGGAGTCGGGGGACGACGACGCCGGGGGCACGACGCTCGAGATGGGCAAGTACCTCACGGACAGCATCTATATGGGCGTGCAGCAAGGCATGAAACCCGACAGCACGGCCTTCATCATCGAGCTCGAGCTCACGCCGCGCACGAGCCTGGAGCTTCGCACCGAGCAGAGCAACACCTGGGGCGGCCTGAAGTGGAACTACAAATACTGAGGCCCGGCCACGCCGCTGACACCTTCGCCATGCGTCCCGCGCGGGCGGCCGACCATGCCGCGCTCGTGGATGTGTGGCGGCGCAGCGTGAAGGCGAGCCATGATTTCCTGGCCCCTGGGGCTGTGGAAGAGATCGAGGCCGAGGTGCGCCGGGCGCTTGCCGCCGTTGCGGAAGTGTGGCTCGTCGAGGCCGGTGGCGAACCCGTGGCCTTCCTCGGATGCACCGGCCCCCACGTGGATATGCTCTTTGTGGCTCCCCGCCATTTCCGTCGGGGCCTGGGCACGCGGCTGCTGGACCATGCGCGGCGGCGGCACGGCCCGCTCGCCGTGGAGGTCAACGAGGGCAATGCATCAGCACAAGCCTTTTACCGCGCCCGGGGCTTTGTATTGGCAGGCCGCAGCCCCGTGGACAGCCAGGGGCGCCCCTATCCGCTCCTGCGGCTCCGCCAGGGAGACGCCTGATGCGGCAACAAGCGCGGGAAGCCCCTCACACGGCTCTGCGGAGGTAGCGCATATGACTCAGGAACATCCAGAACACCGGGGCAAGGGACGCCCGCGCGCCTTCGACCGCGAGCAGGCGCTCCATGCCGCGCTCGAGCTCTTCTGGAAGGAGGGCTATGAGCCCGCCTCGGTGGCGCGGCTCTGCGAGGTCATGGACATCAAGCCCCCCAGCCTCTACGCCAGCTTCGGCAACAAGGCCGCGCTCTTTCTCGAGGCGGTGCGCCATTACGAACAGGTCTACTGGCGGGAACCCTCGCAACGCTTCCTGGCCGAACCGGACCTGCAGCGCGGCGTGGAGGAGTTTTTCGCCACGGCCGCCAAAATCCTGCTCTCGCCGGAAACGCCCTGCGGCTGTATGCTGGTGCTGGCGGCGGTGAACATCTCCCCCGCCGAGACGGAAATCATTGAGGCCATCCGGGAAATGCGCATGGAAACCAAGGCCATGTTCGCCGGGCGGCTGCGCCGGGCCGTTGCCGACGGGCAAATCCCGGCTGATACGGACATCACCGCGCTTTCCGGCGCGCTTAACGCCCTCCTGGAGGGGCTGTCCCTCCAGGCGCGCGACGGCCTTTCTCGGGAGGAACTGGCGGCCATGGCCGCACGGGCCGTGCACCTGCTTCCGGCCCGAGGGCGAGCCTAGATGTAGAGTGTCAACACGTTGTTCCCGCTCCAGGTAGCCGGTAAACTGGAGGATTT
>CAMWTD010000097.1 GCA_947177085.1 uncultured Desulfovibrio sp. | reverse complement strand
GTGCGCATGAAGGAACTGGCGGAACAGGCGGCCACGGGCACGTACGATTCCACCCAGCGTCTGATGATCGAGTCCGAGTACCAGGCCATGGCTTCGGAAATCACCCGAATCGCCAACGCCACGGACTTCAACAACATCAAGCTCCTGGATGGCAATCTGTCCAGCGACGACCATGTGGGCAAGGGCGGCGGCGACAGCAAGCTCGAGTCCACGGGCAAGCTGAAGGTCCACTTCGGCTCGGCCAACGACTCCGCGGAAGACTACTACTACATCCAGATCGGCACGAGCACCGCGTCCGCCCTGGGTGTGGGCAACCAGGCCACCAAGTTCAGCGATGAGTCTGACGCCCGTACGGTCTCCACGCAGGAAGCGGCCCAGAAGGCGCTTGTGGGCATCAACAACGCCATCGTGTCCAAGGACAAGATCCGCGCCCATCTCGGCGCGCTCCAGAACCGGTTGGAGAACACCATCACCAACCTCACGACCCAGGCCGAAAACCTGCAGGCTGCGGAATCCCGCATTTCCGACGTGGACGTGGCCACGGAAATGACGCAGTTCGTCCGCAACCAGATCCTCACCCAGTCGGCGGTGGCCATGCTCTCGCAGGCCAACAGCATGCCGCAGATGGCCATGCAGCTCATCGGCTAGCCGCCGATCTGGTTGGGGCCCCCACAAGGGGTGCAGACCATATATCCCCGGAGGGTTCGCCCTCCGGGGATATTGGTTTTAAGGCGGGATGGGGGGATGGCCGCGCGGGCGCGGCCGGAAGGTTGCTTACTTCTGGTCCGGCTGGGCGGCGGCGAGCTGCTTCTTGGCTTCGTCGAGGGCCTGCTGGAGCTTTTCCTGGTCCGGCGTGGAGAGCGAGGTCTGGATGATCTTGCCGCCCGTGCCGGCCAGCTCGTCGCGCACCTTGTCGGTGATGGCGGAATCCACCAGCACGAAGAGCGCCGAGGAGCCCGGGGTGAGGGTGGAGGCGAGCTGCTTCATGAAGTCGTCGTTGATGCCCACGTCGCTGAGCGCCCCGGCCACGGCGCCCGCGCCCGCGCCCACCACGAGGCCGAGCAGCGGATTGAGGAAGATGAGGCCGATGAGCGTGCCCCACAGGCCGCCGCTCACGGCGCCGCCCAGGGTGAGGTTGTACATCTGGTGCAGCTTGACCTTGCCGTCCGGCTTTTTCACGGCGATGACCGCGTCGTCGAGGCTGACGAGGTATTCTTTCTGCATCTTGATGAAATCGAGCCGTACCTGCTCGGCCTGGAGCTCGTCGGGATAGACGATGACAATAAGGGTGCTCATGGGGCATCTCCGTCGCTATGGTTGGCGCGCGGCAACACGGGCCTGGCGGGTCGCCCGGCGCGCGCCGGGCGGGCCACGGGCCGCTGCCGCGTCCTCATTTGGGTATCCGCCGGGGGGCGTGCCTGTCAAGGGCGGGGGGCGAAGCGTCGAAAAGCCTTGAAAAACGCCCGCGCCTGCGGAAAGATGCGGCCGGGAAATGTTGGCTACACTAATGATTGCTGCGAATTCCAGACGCCGGCTGGAGCGGAGCGACAGACGGATGCTGACGCCGGAAGAATCCTAAGATGCTGTTTTTGTCGGATAATTTCGGCGGTACGGGGGCAAGTGCCGAAGCGCTGGCCCGCGGTGGCAAAGGCACACCAAAATCAAAATCCTCCATCAGGCAAAAATGAAGTGCAAACTCTGCAAGGCCACGGCGCAGGTGGCCCTCAAAAGCCATAACGCGGCCTTTTGCCCGGACTGCTACAAGGACTTCTTCGCCCGCCAGGTGGAGCGCGGCATCAAGGGCGCGCCCGGGCCGGGCGGAAAACACGGCGAGCCGCTCTTCACCCGGGAGGAGCGCATCCTCGTGGCGCTCTCCGGCGGCAAGGACTCGCTGGCCCTCATGCTGGAGCTCTCGCGGCAGGGCTATGACGTCACCGGGCTGTTCGTGGACCTCGCCATCCCCGGTTCTTCCGATGTGGCCCGGGGCGTGGTGGAGCGCTTTTGCCGGGCCCACGGCCTCGCGCTGCGCATCGTGGACCTCGCGGCCGAGGGCCTCGCCATCCCCCTCGTGAAGGAGCGGCTGAAGCGCCCGGTGTGCTCGGTGTGCGGCAAGATCAAGCGCCATGTGTTCAACCGCGCGGCGCTGGACGGCGGCTTTGACGCCATCGCCACGGGTCACAACCTCGACGATGAGGTGGCGCGCCTTTTCAGCAACACCCTGCGCTGGGACACGGCCTATCTTTCGGACCAGGGGCCGCTTTTGCCGGCCCAGCCCGGCTTCGCGCGCAAGGTCAAGCCGCTCTGGCGGCTCACGGAATTCGAGACCGCCAACTACGCCTTCCTCATGGGCATCGAGCACCACCACGCGCCCTGCCCCTACAGCCCGGGGGCCAGCTTCACCACCCTCAAGGGCGTGCTGCAAAGGCTGGAGGCGGCCATGCCCGGGCGCAAGCTGGATTTTTACCAGGGCTTTCTCGCGCGCGGCAAGGCGGCCTTCGCCCGGCAGGAGGAGGAAGATGGAGCCCCGCTCGCGCCCTGCGCCCGGTGCGGCTCGCCCACGTCCTCCGGGGAGCTCTGCGGCGTGTGCCGCATCCGCGCCGCCGTGGCCGCGACGGCCTGAACTCAGCCTCCCAGGGCGAGGTCCGCGACCTTGCGGTGCGGCGCGGGCAGTGGCAGGCCGGCCAGCTCCTCGCGCGTCGCCCAGCGCCAGCTTTTATCCGACAGGCCGGGGAGGGTCTCCGCGGCGCTTTCCGCCATGGCGAGCCTGCGCCAGTGCAGGGTGATGCGGTAGCGCGTGCGCGTGTGGAGGATTTTGCCGCCGCGGCCGGGCACCACAACAAGGCCGGTTTCGGCCAGCAGGCTGCGGGCAAGCGCAGCCCCGGGCTTTTCCCCCGCCGCGAGGACGCCGCCGGGAAATTCCCACAGGCCGCCCCACACGCCGCGCGCCGGGCGGCGGTGCACGAGGATGCGGCCGCGCGCCTCGAGTATGCCGGCCACGGTCTCCAGGGCCGTCATGCCGGGCCCCTCGTCCTTCACCGGGCGCTCAGCGGCCACCCCCAGATGCCGCGCGCGGCAATACCCGCTCCACGGGCAGAGGCCGCAGCGGGGCGTCTTGCGGCAGACGAGCGCGCCGAGCTCCATCATGGCCTGGTTGTGCTCCCGGGCCGCATCCCCGGGCACGAGGCGCAGCGCCCATTGGCGGATGAACGACGCGGCGGGCTCCCGGCGCGCAGGCGTTTTCACATCGAAAAGGCGCGAGAGCACCCGCTCCACATTGGCGTCCACGCAGGCCACGGGCGCGCCGAAGGCGATGCTCGCCACGGCGGCCGCCGTGTAGGGGCCGATGCCCGGAAGGGCGCGGATCTGCTCCACTTTGGCGGGAAAGACGCCGCCGTGCTCCGTCATGATGCGGCGCGCCGCGGCCATGAGGTTGCGCGCGCGGGAATAGTAGCCCAGGCCCTCCCAGAGGCGGAGCACCGTCTCCTCCGATGCCCCGGCCAGCGCCGCCACATCGGGGAGCCGCTCCATCCAGCGCCGGAAATAGTTCACCGCGCGGTCCATCTGGGTCTGCTGGAGCATGATCTCCGAGATCCAGACCTCATAGGGCGTGTAGTTCACCCGCCAGGGAAGGTCGCGGCTACTCTCCGCGAACCAGGCGCGGAGCAGGGGCGAAAGCTCGGCCGCATGCTCCTCCGGGTCGCGCGAGGGGCGCGCCATGCCCGGCAAGAGCGGCCTTGCGGTCTTTGCGGCTCCCTGTCTCCTCATCGTCGCTCCCCACACGGCCCCGCCATTGTCAAGCGGGGCATGTGCGCCTATAGTCGAGCCGCGCGCCCGGCGCGGGAACCATCCGCCGCCAAATCCCGGCGCAGCAGGGAGTCAGCAATGGCAGACAAGAAAAATCCCGTCGTCCTGCTCGAGACCACCGAGGGCGACATCCTCATCGAGCTCTTTCCCGACAAGGCCCCGCGCACGGTGGAAAATTTCCTCATGTATGTGGACGAGGGCTTTTACAACAACACCATCTTCCACCGCGTCATCCCCGGCTTCATGATCCAGGGCGGCGGCATGGACGCGCGCATGCGCGAGAAGCCCACCCACGAGCCCATCCCCAACGAGGCCGACAACGGCATGAAGAACGAGCGCGGCTCCGTGGCCATGGCCCGCACCAGCGACCCGCACAGCGCCTCGGCCCAGTTCTTCATCAACCTGGTGGACAACGACTTCCTGGACTTCCGCGCGCCCACCATCGACGGCTGGGGCTACTGCGTCTTCGGCAAGGTCACGGACGGCATGGACGTGGTGGACAAGATCGCCAAGGTCAAGACCAGGACCGTGGGCATCCACGAGAACGTCCCGGCCGACTCGGTGATGATCACCAGCGCAAGCCGTTTTGAGTGAGCGTGAATTCCTTCGCCTTGCCCGGGGTCAGCTCCACGCAGGAGCAGCCCGGGCAGGCGCTGGCGAGTTCCTTGCGAAAACCGTCCACATCCTGCGCGAGCGCCGGAAAGGTGCCCCAGTGCATGGGCACGACGGCCGCGCAGCCGATGAGGCGCGCGGCGTGAGCCGCCTGCGCGGCGTCCATGGTGAATACCCCGCCCATGGGCAGAAGCGCCACATGGATGCCGTAAAGCCGGCCCAAAAGCTCCATGCTTGAGAAGATGCCAGTGTCGCCCGCGTGGTAGACGACAAGGCCGTCGGGCATGTGCAGGATATAGCCCACGGGCACGCTGGAATCGCTGGAGTGGAATGCCTGGGTCATGGTCACGCCGATGCCCTTGACCGTGAGCGTGCCGCCGATATTGAAGCCGATGCCGTTCATGACCTGCGCCTCGGGCACGCCCGCGTCGCGCAGCTTTGTCGCCGTGCCCACGACAGCCCCGAGCCAGGCCCCCGTCTTCTTGCAGATGGAGACCGCGTCGCCCACATGGTCGCCGTGGTCATGCGTCACGAGCACCATGTCCGGAGTGCCCACCTCCCCGGGGTTCTGGCCCCAGCGCGGCGCGAAAAAGGGGTCGATGACGCAGGAGGCGTCGCCGCAGGCGATCTTGAAGGCCGAATGGCCGTACCAGGTGATGGTGCTCATGGCTGGTCTCCTTGACTGGTGTGGGGGCTCGGGGGGGCCGAGGCGGCATTTTCGGGCGCCCAGCGGCCGAGGTTGTGGGCGATGCCGGCCTGGTCGAGGATGCGGCCGCAAAAGTGGTCGAGCATGGCGGTAAGGCTCTGCGGGCGCAGGTAGAAGCCGGGCGAGAAGGGCATGATGACGGCCCCGGCCTCGCGCAGGCAGAGCATGTTGCGCAGGTGAATGGCCGAAAGCGGGCTTTCGCGCGTCACGAGCACGAGGCGCAGGCTTTCCTTCAGGGCCACGTCCGCCGCCCGCTGGAGCAGGTTGCGCGTGGCCCCGGAGGCGAGCGCCCCGAGCGTGCCCATGGAGCAGGGCACGACGAGCATGGCGGCCGGGCCGCCCTCCCCGCGCCACCACGAGCCGCTGGCCGGCCCCGCGCCGAGGTCGTCCGCCGGGTACACATGCCGGGCATGGCCCGTGAGCTCCCCGGGCCCCATGCCGCATTCGGCGGCGAGTACAGCGGCCGACCCCTCCGAGACAATGCAGGAAAGCTCCACTTCCGGCATGGCGGAAAGATGTCCGAGCAGCCGGAGCGCGAGCGGCATGCCGCTGGCCCCGCTTACGCCCACAAGTATTTTGCGCATAGTGCCGCCCCGCCTCGAACTCCCGTACGTTTTCTTGCCTTCCCCCTTGTTCCATAAATCCGCGGCCCGCGCAATGCCGCCGCGCTGGCTCGCGGGCCTTGACAGACGGCGGCTTTCGGCATACCTAGAACGTCCCGCGCCCGTAGCTCAGCCGGATAGAGCGTTGGCCTCCGGAGCCAAAGGCCGTGCGTTCGAATCGCGCCGGGCGCGCCAACATTTCAAGGGCCATGGCAAATTGCCGTGGCCCTTTTTGCATGAAGAAAAAGCCTGCCGTTAGCGGGACGTTTTCTTCATGCAAAAGGCCCGGCAGCCATCCTGCCGGGCCTTCGTTTCTGGGCTTGCCGCTGCGCCTAGAAGTTATAGGCAAAGGCGAGGCCGATGCGGTAATTGTCCTTCCACTGCGCATCCTGCTTGCCGCGCCAGGTGTCGTCGTCGAGGTTGAGGCGCACATAGGCGGCGTCGAGGTTGATCGTCAGGTTCTCGTAGATCTTGTAGTTGGTGACGAGGTTGAGCTCCCAGGCCGTATCCGTGGTGGTGAGGTAGGCGTTGGGGCCGTCCGTGCGGGTGGGATAGCCCATGTTGGCCTTGCGGGGCATCTTGGGGCTGTTCGTGCCGATACAGTAGCCGAAGCGCAGCACGTGGCTCAGGTCATTGATGAAGGAGAGCTTGTCGACCTGGGCGATCATGCCGATGGTTCCGCCCGGGTTGTGGCCGAGCACCTTCCAGGTGAATTCGTGGAATACTATGCCGACGGCCACTACCTCATCCATTCCGGCGGCATCGGCTGGCAGGACGGCCACGCCTCCGAAAAGCTCGGCGCGTACCTGCACATCGACCCGGAAAAGGGCACGGATATCACCTCCATCACCGTGGAGGAGAAGGACGGGGTGGTGCAATACTTCATGGAGGTGGACGGCAACTTCTACCGCGCCGAAAAGCTCCAGTCCTACCATGACGGCGACAACGCGCCCTTTGGCGAGGCCAAGCTGCTCGGCAGCCTCGAGATCACCCCGACCTTCGACACCATCCCCGAACTGCCGGAAGCCGGCAAGATCGTGGACTCCTGGCACAAGGTCAACATCGAGGAGGACGAGGACCGCTTTGTCTTCCACGGCCGCTTCGAGCGCGGCTCCCTCGCCATGCTGCTGCTCGACAACGGCGAGGAGAAGAAGGCCTACTACATCAACACCACGGCCGTGCCCTATCTCGCCATGTGCTCCGACGCCTTCCTGGAGGACGACGACCGCGAGATCAAGATGAATGTCTCCAAGCGCGGCATCAAGGGCAAGAACGAGGTCAAGCTCGTCATCGACGACGCCATCTATGACACGGGCGTCAGCATCATGGGCGAGGAATAGGAAGAAGCCACACCCACGCCGGGGCTTTGCGCCCTTGCGACCGGGTGAGCGGCCTCTGCGGGGCCGGGGCCAGCGCGCCCCGGCCCCTTTGCCATGCCGGCGGCCAGCGCGCCGGGCGTCCAGGGAGCGGGGCCCGGCGCGGCCGATGGGACGCGCTTCGGCCGATTCCGGCCGGTGCTATTGACATGGAGCCGTGCCAATTGTAGGTGACATGGTCTTGGACGCTTCCGGCTTCCGCATTCCGCATTCGCGGCTGCATGGGCGCGCCGTTTCACCCGCTTCGGACTGTTCCAGCCATGTATCGAGCCTCCTCCTTTGCCGCCTGCCAAAAGGCCCCGGGCCTTTCCCTTGCGGACATCCTCTTTGTCCTTGGCGCGGCGCTCTATGCGTGGCTGGCCTTCCGCGGCATCGTGCTGCTTTCCGCCTCCGGGACAGTGCTTGACAGCGACCTCCAGACCTATGCGCAGGGCATGGCGCGGGCCTTCTTTCCGGAAAATTTCGCGGCGGATCCCATCCTCGCCCACAAGGGGGAGGCCAACAGCATCCAGAACCTCCAGCGCTGGCTCGCCGGGCTTTTGCTGGAACAGGAAAATTTCGGCGTGGCCCTGCTCAAGGCCGGCTGCCTCGCCATTTTCTGCTTTTACTGCTTCTGGTACGCGCTGGGCCGGCATCTTTTCGGCTCGCCGTGCCTTGCCGCGCTGCTCGCCGTGTGCTCCGGCATCACCATCTGGGTGGGTTGGGGCACCTTCTGGGGCGTCACCCACTCCGACCCCGTGCCGCGGGTCTTTTTCGCCGCCATTTTCCCGCTGCTCTTCTGGCTTGCGCTCGCCGCGCTCGGCCGGGCGTGGCTCAGGCCCGTGGCCATGCTGGCCTGCGGCTGCGCCATGTGGGTGCATGGCGTGAGCGCGCTCAACTGCGGGGCCATGTTTTTCAGCGCCTTCTTTTTTCTCAGGGCGCAGGGCACGGGCCCGGCCGCGCATCTGCTGAACCTCGTCCTGTGCCTTGTGGCCTTTCTTGTGCCCGTGTGTGTCTTTCTTTCGCCCTCGCTAACGCAGGGCACGAGCT
>CAMWTD010000096.1 GCA_947177085.1 uncultured Desulfovibrio sp. | reverse complement strand
AAGAGGTGATGACTGCAAAAGCAATAAGATGGAAGTCGAGTTTGATTTCCTCATCACCATCGGCGTGGTGATGCCGCATTATTTCGCCGGTTTTTCGGGCGGCCGGAAATCCATTTTGCCCGGTCTCGCCAGTCATGACACGGTGCGGAGCAATCATGCGCGCATGGTCGAGCTTTTGGACGCGCTGCCGCCTATCCGGCAAAACCCCATCAGCCTTGAGATGATAGAAGTCGCGCAAAAGGTGGGCGTTGACTTTATCATCAACACCGTGACCAATGAACAACGTGACATCGTGTTCGTGGGCGCGGGCGATCTTGTGGAAGCCTGGTATGCCGCCGTGGATGTGTCGGCGAAAATGTACGAGATCCCCTTTGAAAAGCAGGTGGACATCTGCATCGCGGCCGCCAGCGGCTATCCCCGGGATGTGAATGTGTACCAGGCCCAGAAGGCGCTGGACCATGCCGAGGCCATCACCCGCCCCGGGGGCACGATAATCTGGATCGGCGAATGCAGGGACGGCCTTGGGGAAGAGGTTTTTGAGAAGTGGCTCAATAAAAAACTGGCCCCTGAAGAATTGATGCGCCGCTTCAAGGAAAATTTTGAACTGGGCGGCCATAAGGCCTATGCCATCGCCAAGGTGGCGTCAACGCGCAAGGTATGCCTCATTTCTTCCCTTTCGCGCCCGATGACCGAGCTGCTCTTTTGCTCCAAGGCCGAAAACGTGCAGGAAGCCTTTGACGAGGCCCTGAAAGTGTACGGGCCCAACGCCAGCGTTGCCCTGTTGCCGCAGGGTTCCCTGACCTTGCCGGTGCGGAAATAGGCTTCGCTGGGCCCCGCGCGGGCCGCCTCAAGGACTCGGTTTCAGAAGATCTTTTCCTCCCCGGCCAAACCGCCGTGGCCCCCGGCGCGCCGCCGCCCAGCTTGACCCAGTGAAAAAGCCCCGCTTTCCTGAAGCGGGGCTTTTTCACGCGCGGGCGCGGAAAAGGGGCTCCCGGCCGTCTAATTCATCATGCCCGGCAAGACCAGGATAAGTTGCGGGAAAAAGACGAACAGGCACATGAGCACGAGCGCCGCCACAATGTACGGCACGCAATAGACCACGATCTCTTCCAGCTTGAGCTTTGCCAGGTTGCAGGCCACGAACAGGCACAGGCCCACGGGCGGGGTTATCTGGCCAATGGCAAGCGTAAAGACCGTGAGCACGCCGAAGAAAATGGGGTCAATGCCCAGGCTCTGCACCACAGGGAAGAAAATGGGCGTCATCAGCACCACTGCCACGGCGTTATCCAGGAAGGTCCCCACAATGAGCAGGCAGAAGCAGATAAGAAAGAGCACCAGGGTGGGATTCTGGGAAATGGAGCGGATGGCGATGGCGAGCGTCTGCGGGATATGCCCGCTGGCAAGGACGAAGCTGAAGCAATGGGCCGTGGCGATGAGGAACAGGATGATGGCCGAGCTTTTGGCCGTGGCCAGAAAAACATTGTAAAGGTCCTTGACCGTGAGGGAGCGGTGTATCCAGAACCCCACGATGATGCCATACACCACGGCCACGACGGCGCTTTCCGTGGGGGTGAAAATGCCGCCATAAATACCGCCAAGAATGATGAGCGGCATCAGGATGGCCCAGATGGCTTCCTTGGTGCATTTCCAGGTTTCGCCCGGCGCGGGCTTGTCGCCGCGCGGGCATTTCAGTTTCTTGGCGATGATGTGGTTGCAGATCATGTAGGCGGCCGCCGTAAGGAGGCCGGGAATGATGCCGCCGATGAAGAGCTTGGCGACCGATGTCCCCGTGAGTACGCCATAGATGATCATGATGATGCTCGGGGGGATCAGCAGGCCGATCATCCCCGAAGCCGCCACGCAGGCGCCGGAAAAGGCCTTGGAATAGCCCTTTTCCGTCATGGGCTCCACCATGACGCCGCCGATGGCCGCCGTGGTCGCGGGCGCGGAACCGGAAATGGCGCCGAAAAAGGTGCACGCCGCCGTAGCCACATGGGCGAGGCCGCCGAGGTAGCGGCCAAAGCCGCAGTTGGCAAGGTTCACCAGCCTCTGGGACACGCCCCCCCTTGCCATGATGTTGCCGGCAAGGATGAAGAAGGGAATCGCCATCAGGGAAAAGCCGTTGGCAAAGGAATTCTGGATAAGCACGCCCACGGAATCCGTGGTGCAGAACATGATGGCGACCATGGACGAAAAGCCCAGGGCAATGGAAATGGGCACGCTGAGGAGCAGCAGGATAAAGAATACGGCAAAAAGGACAAAGGCTAGCATCTCCGGCACCCCTTATACTGCGGCGACGGCTTCGCCAGTTTCGCCGGTGACCAGGGCACGCACGTGCCCGATAAGGTACGCAAGCACATTCAGGGCCATGAACACACTCGCCAGCGGGATGGCGAGCTGCACGAAGCCCATGGGCAACCACGTCATGGAAGCCGCTGTTTCGCCAAACTTGAAGACCAGCCTGCACACGTTGAAGCCGTCCACTATGTACATGCCCAGGAACCACAGGCAGCAGGAATCCGCGATAAGCAGCAGGAACGCCCGCACGCGCACGGAAGGGACGCGGTCAACGAAATACGTCACGGAAATATGGGTGTTTTCATAAAAGGCGACGCTGGCCCCCAGAAAAGTCGCCCAGTGGAAGAAATAGCTCGCGAGCTCTTCCGACCAGGACAATGCGTCATCCAGCGCATACCTGCACATGACCTGGAGAAAGATGAGTATCACCATGCAAATGAAGCAGACGACCATCCCCACGCAGAGGATGCGATTGATTCCTGTATTGAACTTTCGTAGCAGTTCCATGGGCTTCCCTCTGGTCCGGGACGCTGAATCCTGGCGGTAGTCCTGTTCGTGGCCCCCGGTCCCCCGGCCCGGCGCGGCGGCTTGCCGGCCGGGACGGGGGCCGTCACCGGGGGCGCGGGTATCCTGTTACTTCTTGCGGGCGGCGTCGATCTTGTCGAAGATTTCGTTGCCGAACTGCTTCTTGGTGCTTTCATACACGGGCTGGACGGCGTCCATGAAGGGCTTCTTGTCCTTCACGTCGTTCACTTCCATGTACTTCTTCACTTCCTCAAGCTGGCTGGCCTCGTCCTGGGTGGCGAGCTTGCGGATCTCAACGGCGATCTTCTGGGCTTCTTCCTTCAGGATCTTCTGCTGCTCGGGCGTGAGGGCGTCGAACTTCTCCTTGCTCATGAGCAGGGGCTCGACATAGTGCTGATGGCCGGTGAGCGAGAGGTACTTCTGCACTTCGTACCACTTCTGCTTCATGAGGTGGGCGATGGGGTTCTCCTGCCCGTCCACCGTGCCGAGCTGCAGGGCGGAATAGATGTCGCCGAAGCTCATGGGCGTGGGCGACGCGCCGAGCGCCTTGAACGAATCCATGACCAGCTTGGATTCGGGGGTGCGCAGCTTGACGCCCTTCAGGTCGTCAGGCTGGTTGATGGGTCGCTTGTTGTTGGTGATATGGCGGAAGCCGTTTTCCCAGTAGCCGAGCACTTCGAGGCCCTTCTTGCCGGCTTCCTGCGTGAGGATCGCGCCCACTTCGCCGTCCATGGCATTGCTGACATGGTCGATGTCCTCAAAAATGAAGGGCAGGTTCAGCACGCCGAAAATCGGCACGAAGGAGGAAATCACGGCGTCGGAGGTCAGCACCATGTCGGTCTGGCCGAGCTGCGCCTGGGAGACCAGTTGTTTCTGTTTCCCCAGCGTGTCGGAGGGGAAGATCTGGATGACGATTTCCCCGTTGGTGCGGTTTTTCACATTGTCCGCGAACATCTGCGAGGCAATCTGATAATGGTGGTCAGGCGCGCCGGTATGGCCGAGCTTGAGCACGGTTTCGGCCTGGCTCGCGGCGGGAGCCAGCGCAAAGCCGGAAAGCACGGCTCCCAGGGCCAGAGAACGGAAAAAGTTTTTGGAAAGCATGGGTCCCCTCTCTTTTTACAAGGTGAACAACCAGATGCCATTATCCGGGCACCACCCAAAGTCACCAGTAACTGGCTCTCCGTTACAGGTGTATGAAATTAACTGCCACCCTACTGAAAAAAAATGCGCTCGGCAACTGTTCACGAAATTTATATCGTTTGCATAGTCCATTTATATCAAGATCGGCGGGCCCGGTCTTTGGGGCAACGCGCGGGCGTCCCGGAAAACGGCGTTCACAAAAGCAGTTTACCGGGGCGGCGCGCAATGGTAGCATGGTTTGCAAACGGGAACGGCCGGCCATGATAAATTTTCAGAAACTTCAGTATTTTTGCGCCATGGTTGAGGAAGGGGGCATCCACAAGGCCGCCCGCAGGCTCGGCCTTTCGCAGCCCCCCCTCTCCATGGCCCTGAAAGAGCTGGAAAACGATTTGGGATGCCGGCTGATTTTTCGCCAGGGCAAAAACTGGATCGTCACCGAGGCCGGCACACGGCTGTATGAGGAAGGCAGGGCGATCCTCGCCAAGATGCGGGGCCTCGCCAACAGGATCGTGCAAAGGGATGACGAGATCCAGGGCAATGTGCGCGTGGGCTTTTCCACAAGTTGCGTGGCCATGTTCCAGCGTCTTTTGCCCAAGGTTGCCAGGGAATTTCCCCATGTGTCCTGCCAGGCCCGTTTTTCTGACAGCGAGCGGCTCGCCGGGCTGGTCAGGCAGCGGATGATCGAGCTGGCGGTGCTCTACCTGCCCCTGGACGGCAAGGAATTCAACATCACGCCGCTTCAGCCGCAACGGCTTGAGGCTGTGTTCTCCCCGCTTCTGCCGCCCCCGCCCGCAAGCGAAATGCACCTTGCCGAGGTTTGCCAGTGGCCGCTCATGATCCCGCGCAGGTGGAACGGCGGCGGCATTTACAGCATCCTCAGCCGCGCCCTGCAACTCCACGGCCTGGAGCCGCGGATAATCTGCTTCAGCCAAAATTCTTTCGTGCTTCTGGAGCTGCTGGAAAGGCTGCCCGCCGTGGCCATCATCCCCCAATGCGAGACAGAGGGGAAAAGGCGCCTCGCCCAAAGCTACATATATGAATTGGCGGACCCGCTCACGCCGGCCATTGTGACGCTCCGGGATATCTGGCTGTCCCGGCCGGCCCTGAAAATGACGGAAATGCTGGCGGAGGATTACGCCTGATGTTTCGGCAGGGGGCCGCGGCCGAAAACTTGCCGCTTTGAAAATGCGGTCGCGCGCCCTGCGCCCTGCTCCCGGTCGCCGCGCTCTCTCCGGGGATTGACGGCCGGGGGGCGGGCCCCCGCAATGGGGGAAATCGTCCCAGGGGGAATGGCAGTATGGCGGAGATGACGGCGGAAGCTCATGAGCGTGAAATCGAAAAGCGCCTGAGAAACATCGCCACAATACCGGGATTGGAAGAAAAATCCGGTTCCGTATTTTTCAGCGGCCGTGAAACCTTGAGGCCCGGGCTTGTATATTTCCTGGGCATCAACCCGGGCGGCCGCCCGGACGATGACGACCGGCGGCGATGGATACGAAACAACATCCTGCCCCGCCATGGGGAAAACGCCTACTATGAAGCCTGGGAGCCCGGCAAGGCGGGCGCGCATCCTTTTCAGCGGAATGTCAAAAAATTTCTGGGTTCCTTGAAGGACATCGGCATCCTCCCCGAAACGGAAAGGCTGCTCAGGGAGCACCGGGCCAAAGGCGCGGAAAAGCCCGCCCTTGAGGAGGAAGAATGTTTCATCCGGAGCATATGCAGTTCAAATCTTTGCTTTATCCGCTCCCCGGCCGTCACCGCGCTGAGGTCGGGGCTCAGGAAAGCCATTGCCGAAGATATTCATGACTACATTCTCAATGCGATGGTGAAACCCTCCATCGTTCTCATCAACGGCCTTGGCGCGTATGACGTCTTCCGGGACATGCTTGGCCTCGCCGGGGGGCGCGGGAAACCGCTTGAGACCGGGATGAAATGCAAGGTATGGGTCCGCGCGCTGGACAGGGACAAGCTGCTGGCGGGAATCCCCCATCTCAGCCCGCGGCGGCCGCACCACCGGGCGGTGGACAACGCGCGCTGGCGGGAGAACGGGCATCGCGAGCTCATGGAAAGATGCCGGGGCGTCCTCAAGAACCGGCCCGCGGGAGGCTGCGCGTGGCCCCGGCTCAAGGCCGCTTCCTGAGGGGCAAGGCTCCCGGACCGCCGGCGGAGTGGTGGCGTGAGGCCCGGGTTTCAGGATACACTGTGGCCGCCGGCGCGCCCGGGGGACGCCGGCTCCCCCGCGCGGATTCGCAAACCAGCCCCCCGGGAGCCTGCGCCGCGCGCAAGGCTGCGCCGCCGGGCATAAGGGTGTACCATGCTTGAATTCCTTCACGAGTCGCCGGCGCTGGCCGGGCTCGCCGCCGGGCTCGTCACGTGGCTGTTCACCACGCTGGGCGCGGCGGCCGTTTTCCTGAAGCGGGAATTTTCCCGCAAGACGCTGGACATCCTCCTCGGTTTCGCCGGAGGCGTCATGCTGGCGGCGAGCGTGTGGTCCCTGCTCAATCCGGCGCTGGAGCTGGCAGCGGCCGCGTGGGGCGTGTGGAAGTTCGTGCCGCCGGCGGGCGGCTTTCTGCTCGGCGCGCTGCTCCTGCTGCTGCTCGATGGCCTGACGCCCCACTTCCACCTGATGCTCGGCCGGCCCGACGGCCCGAAGAGCGAGCTCCCCCGCAGTTTCCTGCTCGTGCTCGCCATCACGCTGCACAACATTCCCGAGGCGCTCGCCGTGGGCGTGGCCTTTGGCGCGGCGGCCCTTGACCCGGCCCTGGGCATGGCCGGGGCCCTCACACTGATGTTCGGCATCGGGATGCAGAACATCCCCGAAGGCATGGCCGTTTCCCTGCCGCTCCTGCGCGAGGGCATGGGGCGTCGCAAGGCCTTCTTCATCGGCCAGCTTTCCGGCGCGGTGGAGCCGGCGGCCGCGCTCGTGGGCGCGCTGCTCACCTCGCTCGCGCTGCCGCTGCTGCCCTGGGCGCTCGGTTTCGCGGCCGGGGCCATGATCTTTGTGACCGTGGAGGAGGTCATCCCGGAGGCCCACGCCTCGGGCAACGGCGACGCCGCCACCCTCGGGCTCATCGCGGGCTTTGTGGCCATGATGTGCCTGGACGTGCTGTTCGGCTAGGGCGCGCCGGCCGCTCTTTCAGCGCCGATCCTCCAGCAAATGGCCGTAGCCTTCCTTCTCCATGTCCTTCAGGGGGATGAAGCGCAGGGCCGCGTCATTGATGCAGTAGCGCAGCCCCGTGGGGCCGTCCGGGAAGATGTGGCCGAGGTGCGAATCCCCCTGGGCGGAGCGGGCCTCGATGCGCCTCATGCCGTGGCTTTCGTCGAGACGCCCGGTGACGTGGCCCCTGCCTATGGGCCGCGTGAAGCTGGCCCAGCCCGTGCCGGAATCGAACTTGGCGGATGACGCGAAGAGCGGTTCCCCGGTGGCCACATCCACATAGATGCCCGGCTCGTGCCGGTTCCAGTGCTCGCCCGAGAAGGCGGGCTCGGTGACGCCGCCTTGCGTGACCGCGTATTGCATGGGCGTGAGCTTTTCGCGCAAGACTTCGTCAGCGGGCTTCGGCCACGCGCGGGCGTCGGGCTCAGCGGGCCGCGGCGGCCGCCTGTCAAGGTCGATATGGCAGTAGCCGCCGGGATTTTTCTTCAGGTACTCCTGATGATAGTCCTCGGCCGGGTAAAAATTGCGCAAGGGCAAAAGCTCCACGGCCAGCGGCTCGCCGGCGAGGCCCTGCATGAGCGCGAGGATCTTCGCAAGGCGCGCCGCCTCCTCCCCGCTGTCATAATAGATGCCCGTGCGGTACTGCGTGCCCACGTCATTGCCCTGGCGGTTGACGGAAAAGGGGTCGATGACGGCAAACAGGCAGTCCACGAGGTAGTCCAGCGTGACCTTGTCCGGATCATAGACCACTTCCACGGCCTCGACGGCCCCGGTGGCCCCGCTGCACACCGTTTTGTAGTCCGGGTCCGGGATGCTGGAATTGGCATAGCCCGTCCTTGTGGCGACAACGCCCGGCACGCGCGAGAAATACTCCTGCACGCCCCAGAAACAGCCGCCGCCGAACCAGATTTTCTTCTCCATACATGCCCCCGTGCCGGTTCCGGCGAGGAAAAGGATCAGCGCGCCCAGCGCCACAAAAAGCCGGTGTTTCACTTCGTGCACCTCCCGCCGCCGCTCCCCTGCGG
>CAMWTD010000095.1 GCA_947177085.1 uncultured Desulfovibrio sp. | reverse complement strand
GCCTAGGGCCGCCCGTTCCACGGGGAGCGCCATGAGCACCATCGCCGCCATAGCCACGCCTCCGGGGGCCGGGGGCATCGGCATCGTGCGCATTTCCGGCCCCAGGGCCAAGGAGGTGCTCGCGCGCGTCTTCCTCTCCCTGTCGCCCGATTTCGAGAACTTCCGGCCCTGGCGGCTGCACCGCGGCCGGATGCTGGACAGGCACGGCGAGGAGCTGGACGACGTGCTCGCCGTCTTCATGCCCGGACCGCGCACCTTCACCGGCGAGGACATGGCCGAGATCCACTGCCACGGCGGCCCCTTCCTTCTGGAGGAGGCGCTCCTGAGCGTGCTCTCGCTGGGCGCGCGCCAGGCGGAGCGCGGCGAGTTCTCGCGCCGCGCCTTTGAGAACGGGCGGCTCGACCTCTCCCAGGCGGAGGCCGTGGCCGAACTCATCGGGGCCCCCTCGCGCGAGGCGGCCCGCCTCGGCCTGGGCCGCCTGGACGGCCAGCTCGGCCGCCAGACAGCGGCCTTGCGCGAAGAACTGGACGACCTGCGCGCCCATGCCGTCCTGGGCGTGGACTTTCCCGATGACGAAGTGCCCTCCCTCGCGCCGGAGGACTTCGCCCGCGCCGTGGACAGCGTGGCCGCATCCGTGCGCCGCCTGCTTGCGGGCAAGCGCCGCGCCCGCCTCATGCAGGAGGGGGCGCAGGTGGTGATCGCGGGCGCGCCCAATGCGGGCAAATCCAGCCTGCTCAACGCGCTTTTGGGCCGCGACCGCGCCCTTGTCACCGACATTCCGGGGACCACGCGCGATTTTCTGGAAGAGCAGTGCGATTTCGGGGGCCTGCCCGTGCGCCTCGTGGATACCGCGGGCCTGCGCGCGGACGAGGCCGGGGCCGACCCGGTGGAGTCCCTGGGCATGACCCGCGCCCGGGAGCGCGTTGCCGGGGCCGACCTCGTTCTTGTGGTGGCGGACGGCGCGCGCCTCGGCGAGGCTGGCGCGCAGGCCCCGTCCTGCCCGGACGCGGTGGCGGCGGAGATTCTTGAGCTTGCGGCGGCAGCCGAAGTTCCGGCCCTCCTCGTGTGGAACAAGTGCGATGTGTGCGCGCCGCGGCCCCCCTCGTGGCCGCCCGCCTGGGCGGAGGGCCTGCCGGCCTGTCAGGTGAGCGCCGCCACGGGCGAGCATCTCGAGGAACTGGCCGGGCTTGTCCGCGCGCGCCTGCTTGAGGCCGCGCCCGCCGCCGAGGGGAGCCTCGCCCCCAATGCGCGGCAGGCCGTGGCCCTCGAGCGCGCCCTGGAAGAGCTCACCGCCCTTGCCGCCGACATCCGGGCCGGCCAGCCGCAGGACTGCTGCCTCGCCCGGCTGGACACGGCGGCGGCGGCCCTTGGCGAGGTCACGGGCGTCGGCACGGCCGCCGAGGTATTGGACCGGGTTTTCGAGCACTTTTGCATCGGCAAGTGACATGGACCTCACGGAACTCACCCGCCGCCCCACGAGCGAAGAAATCAACGCCATGCCCCTGCGCCACTACGAGGGCCCGGTGGAGGTCGTGCGCACCCCCGTGGCCTGGGCGCGCGCCGAGGCGGACATGCGCGCCGACGGCATCCTCGGCTTCGACACCGAGACGCGGCCCACCTTCCGCAAGGGCAAGCTCAACGCGCCCTCGCTCATCCAGATCGCCACGGCGGAGCGCGTCTACCTCGTCCAGCTCGGCTGGCTGCCCTTCGGCGAGGCCTGCGCCAAGCTCCTCGCCTCGCCGGACATTATCAAGACCGGCGTGAGCATCGGCGACGACATGCGCGCGCTGGCCCGGATCCATCCCTTCACGCCCGCGGGCCTCGTGGACCTCGGGCAGGTGGCCCGCGCCCACAAGCTGCCCAACCAGGGGCTGCGCACGCTGGCGGCCAGCCTTTTCGGCTGGCGCATCTCCAAGGGCTCGCAATGCTCCAACTGGAGCCTCATGGACCTCTCCCAGCGGCAAATCGAGTACGCGGCCACGGACGCCTGGATCGGGCGGCTCATCTATCTCCGGCTGCGCGAGCTGGGTCTCACCGAGGGCATTTCCACGGAACCGGCCGCGCCGCGCAAGCGCCGGGGGCGATGCGCGTGAAGAGGGCTTCCAGGGACGTCCCTCCCCCTGCCGGGCCTGCGCGTCTTCAGGGGCCCGAAGCCGACGCGCGGCCGCTCTTCTTTTCCGGCGGGACGGCCCTGCGCGAGACGAGCCGCGCGCTCGCCCGGCGCACCCGCCATTCCGTCCACCTGCTCACCACCTTTGATTCCGGCGGCAGCTCAGCGGCCCTGCGCCGGGCCTTCGCCATGCCCGCCGTGGGCGACATCCGCAACCGCCTCCTGGCGCTCGCGGACGCCGGGGCCGTGCCCGCCCCGGCGCTGGAGTTCTTCAGCGCGCGCCTCCCGGCCGACGGAGACCCCGCCGAGCTCCGCCAGGAGCTCATGGCCCTCGGCCAGTCGGCCCATCCCGTGTGGCGCGCCATGCCGGAAGACTATGCCCGGGCCTTTCGCCTCCATCTCGGGTACTTCCTGCGCCGGATGCCGCCGACGTTTGACCCGCGCCTAGCCTCGCTCGGCAACCTGCTTCTCGCGGGGGGCTATTTGCGCCACAAGCGCGACCTCACCCCGCCCATCGCGCTGTTCAGCCAGCTTCTGCGGGTGCGCGGCACGGTGCTTCCCACGGTGGAGGAAAGCCTGCACCTCGCCGCCGAGCTCACGGACGGCAGCCTCGTCGTCGGCCAGCATCGCTTCAAGGCGCTCCCCGCGCCGGTGGCCCGGCTGCTGCTCACCGTGCACGAGCCCGACCGCGGCGCGGAAAACGGCGAGCCCGCGCCGGCAAGCGCCACGCCCTGTCGCCCGCGACTTTCCCCGGTGGCGGCGGAACATGTGCGCGGCGCGGACCTCATCTGCTATCCGGTGGGCAGCTTCTATTCCAGCGTCCTCGCCAATCTCCTGCCCAGCGGCGTGGGCCTTGCCGTGGCGCGCCGGGCCTGCCCCAAGGTGTTCATCCCCAATTCCGGGCACGATGCGGAACTGGCCGGCCTCGGCGTGGCCGGGCAGGCGGCCGCCCTCCTGCGCACCCTCCGTGAGGATGCGCCCTGGGCGAGAACCGAGGAACTGCTGGATTTCGTGCTGGTGGACAGCCGCCACGGACGCTATGAAGGCGGCCTCGGGCCCGGAACGCATGAGGAGCTTGCCGCCCTTGGCGTGCGCGTGATGGACCGGGACATGGTGACGGAAGCCGAGCCCGGGCGGCATGACCCAGAGGCCGTGGCGGCCACCCTGCTGGAGATTTGCGGATGCGGCGCGTGAACCCGGGGAGCGAAGGAAAAACCGCCGCCCCGCGGGAGCTCGTCATCGGCGGGGACCTTGCCGGGGCCCGGCTCGACCGGGCGCTCGCCGCGCTTGTGCCCGATGGGCTGCGCGGCCGGCGGCGTCGCATCGAGGCCGGCGGGGCCCAGCTCAACGGCGCGGCCTGCCGTCACCCCGCGCGGCGCATGAAGCCCGGGGACCTGCTCAGCCTCGCGCGGGAGGACGCCCCGGAAAATCCCGCCGTGGCGCGCCTGCTTGGCCGCAGCGGCGATTTCTGCTTCCTTTTCAAGGGCCCGGGGCTGCACTGCGCGGCCCTTGCAGGAAAGGGCGGCGACAGCCTCGAAGGACGCCTGTCACGCCTCTGCGCCCCGGTGCTTGCCCCGGGCGAGGAACCGGAACTCCTGCAGCGCCTGGACCAGGACACCTCGGGCATCGTCTGCGCGACCCTGAACAACGAGGCGGCCCGCGCCTTCCGCGCCGCCGAGGCCGCCGGGCGTTGCGAAAAGCGGTATCTCGCCCTGCTCACGGGCGCGCTTGCCGCTCCCGTCACGGCCCACTGGCGGCTGGATACGGCCAACCGCCGCGACGCCCGCCTGCTTGATGCGGAGGCCGAACCGCTCCGGCGCACGGAATTCCTGCCCCTCCATGCCTGGGAAGGCGAGGCCTGCGCGCGCCTCTTCGCCCTGCTTGACGCCGGGTCGGCTCCCGGCGCGCTTACCCTGGCCGCCTGCCGCATCCGCATGGGGGCCCGTCACCAGATCCGCGCCCATGCCGCCGCCCTGGGGCATCCCCTGCTCGGGGACGCGCGCTATGCGGCCGCCGGCAAAGCCCCGCATACCCCGGAGCATTTCTTCCTCCACCATGGCCTGCTTGCGTGGCCCGGCCATCGGTGCTCCGTTGCGGCCCCCTGGCGGTGGCTGGAGGCAAGCCTGCCCCCTGGGGCCCTCCGGCGCGTCCGCGCGTGGCTGGAGACAGCCGATTAAACGCCAAACCACCCGCCGCGAGGCAGGTGGTTTTCGTGGGCCGCGTCCGTCCCCGGGGACGGCAAGAACTCTACCCGCAGCGGGAAAAGCCGCAGGCCGGGCAGATGAGGCAGCCCTCCTGGAAGAGCAGGGCCTCGCCGCATTCCGGGCATTTCCGGGCCTCGATGTCCGTGACCTGCCCGATGTGCCCGTCCTTGAGGTAGCGCTTTTCCAGAACCCAGGCGATGGCGTCCGGGATGGAAAGCAAGAGCCCCTTGCCGCGAAAGACAGGATGCTCGCCGCCGATGCCCTTGATCTGCGCCACCACGTCGCGCACGGCCACGCCCGAGCGCAGCGCCAGGGAGACGAGCCTGCCGATGGCCTCGGCCTTGGCCGTGATGGAGCGGCCCGACTTGCCGATGGTGGCGAACACCTCGAAGGGCTGCCCGTCCACCTCGTTGACCGTGAGATACATGGCCCCGAGGCCGGTCTGCACCTTCTGGGTGAAGCCCTGCACCACGTCCGGCCGCTTGCGCACGCCCGTGGCGGCGGGCGCGGCCGGGGCGGCGTTGCCGCCGTCCATCTTTTTCTGCCCTTCGCCGGTGGCGAGCACCTGCACGCTCTTGCAGCCGTCGCGATAGACGGTCACGCCCTTGCAGCCCTCCTTATAGGCGAGCCAGTAAATGTCGTAAATATCCTTTTCCGTTGCGGAATTGGGCAGGTTGACCGTTTTCGAGACCGCATTGTCCGTGTGCCGCTGGAAGGCCGCCTGCATCCTGAGATGCCACACGGGGGCGATGTCCATGGCCGTCACGAAGGTCTTGCGCATCTTCGCCGGGAGAAAGTCCATGCCCTGGATGGATCCCGTGGCGGCCACGCTCTCCATGAGCTCGGCGCTGGCGAGGCCCGCATCGGCAAGCGCGGCCTCAAAATAGGGGTTGATCTCCACGAGGCGCTCCCCGTCGAGGATGTTGCGGGTGAAGCAGAGCGCGAAGAGCGGCTCCACGCCGGACGAACACGACGCGATGATGGAGAGCGTGCCCGTGGGCGCGATGGTGGTGACAGTGGCGTTGCGGTAGGGTCCTTCGCCGCGCGCCGCATAGACGGAGGTCGGGTAGGCCGGGAAGGGGCCGCGCTCCCTCGCGAGCTCGGCCGAGGCCTTGTGGCCCTCCTCCTGTACGAAGGCCATGAGCCGCTCGCCGAGCGCCACGCCCTCGGGCGAATCGTAGGCCACGCCGAGCTCGTAGAGCAGATCCGCGAAGCCCATGACGCCGAGGCCGATCTTGCGGTTGCGGCGCACGGTCTCGTCGATCATGGGCAGCGGGAAGCGCGAGGCGTCGATGACATTGTCAAGGAAGCGCACGGCGAGGTGTACGGCGCGCGCCAGGCCCTCCCAGTCCACGCCCTTTCCCGCCGGGTCGGCGTCGTCGTTGTGTCCCGGCGCATAGAAACAGGAGAGATTGACGGAGCCCAGGTTACAGGCCTCGAAGGGCAGCAGGGGCTGCTCGCCGCAGGGATTGGTGGACTCGATCTCGCCCTGGTCCGGCGTGGGGTTGTCGCGGTTGATGCGGTCAAGGAAGACGATGCCCGGGTCGCCGGACTGCCACGCTTTTTTGACGAGCAGGTCAAAAATCTCGCGCGCGGGGAGCCGCCCGGCCGCTTCGCCCGTGCCGGGCAGGCGCAGCTCATAGTCCTCGCCGCGCTCCACGGCCCGCATGAAGGCCTCGGTGAGGCCCACGGAAAGATTGAAGTTGTTGAACTCGCCCTCGCGCTCCTTGGCGCGGATAAAGTCCACGATGTCCGGATGGTCCACGCGCAGGATGCCCATGTTGGCCCCGCGCCGCGTGCCGCCCTGCTTGATCTGCTCCGTGGCGGTATTGAAGATGCGCAGGAAGGACACGGGCCCCGAGGCCACGCCGCCCGTGGAGCCCACGCGGCTCTCCCGGGGCCTGAGGCGCGAGAAGGAAAAGCCCGTGCCGCCGCCGGACTTGTGAATCATGGCCGCGTATTTTACGGCGTCGAAGATCTCCTCGATGGAATCGCCCACGGGCAGCACGAAGCAGGCCGAAAGCTGCCCCAGGTCCGTGCCCGCGTTCATGAGCGTGGGCGAATTGGGCAGGAACTTCCAGCTTGTCATGAGGTCGTAGAACTCGCGCGCCAGCGCCTCGGGCTTATAGGGCGAGTCGGGATACTTCGCCTCCTCCGCCGCCACCGCCGAGGCCACGCGCCAGAAGAGGCCGCGCGGGTCTTCGGCCAGGACGCCGTCCAGATTCTTGCGCAGGTAGCGCTTTTCCAGCACCACTTCGGTATTGGGCTTGAGGGAGGGCCGGGGCAGATTGCTGGGCATGGGCATCATGGCGCAAAATCCGTGGGCTTAAGTCAATAAAAAGAGCGGAAGAACCGGAACCAGGCGGGCTCTATACGCCAGGACGGCGCGAAACAAAAGGGCCGCCAGCCCGCTTGCTTCGGATAAAAGAGCGGATTTACGAAGGAAATTTTTATGATTTTTTCTTGAATACCCGCTGTGCCCGCTCTTGCGGCGCAGCGAAGATGCGCGCCCCGCTGCGGGCGTCGCGGCGCGCCTGCTTCCCGCCGGGCCGGGGCTTTGCCGCTTCGCCGAGGTCCACGAGTGAGCCCGGGGCGAGGGTTCCCGCGTCCTCCAGCAGGGCGAGCCCGCAAGGAGCGCAGGCGTAGCGCGCAAGGCCGTTCACCCCGGGCACGTCAAAGGGCGAGGACAGCACCCGCGCCCTCGGGGCCGCAGGCTCCTCCCCGGCGCGGGCCGCGTCAGTCTCCACTTCAGGGGCGGCCCGGAGCAAAAGCGGCGAGAGCGAGAGGCTGCGCTTGGCAAGCCCGGCGGCTGTGGAAAGCTCGGCCAGCCAGCGCGGAGCCCCCGCCGGGGAAAAGGTGAAATGACACCATGCGCCGCGCTTGAGCGGGCAGCGCGTGTCGGCAACGCAGGGGGCGACGGCATGGAGGCCGCCCTCCACGGCAAGCGCTCGCAGGCGCATGAGGGTGTTCCCGCCAAGGCGCGTGCCCGGCTCCACAAAGAGCAGGGCCGGGGAGCCCCCCTGCCGCGGGACGCCATTCCCGGCGTCGGGCGCGGGCGCAAGCAGGGGCGACCAGGCGGAGAGCAGCCGGTCGAGCCGGCTTTCTGTCAGGCCGGGCAACGGGACGTCCGCGCCGTCATCCTCCTCGTCGTCCAGCGTGGGGCCGCCACGGCCGCCGCGCGGGGGGCGCGCCTCGTTGAGCACATTGGCCGCCGTGACGAGCCACGGCCGCCCCCCCGCCTCGAGGAGCGGCTGTGCATGCGCGGCAAGGCTCTCCAGCGGCCCCTTGGCGAGCCGCACGGGCCAGACGGCTTCGCCCAGCGCCTCGCCCATGGCCACAAAGAGGGCGCGTCCTAGCTCCAGCGGCTGGCGCGCGCTGTCCAGCGCGAGGACCTGTATGGGGAGGGACCGCCATTCGGGCCGGGCCAGCCAGAGCGCCAGCGGCACGGTAAGCGGGCCGGACCCCGCATCCAGCAGCAGGGCCGGGCCCTCCGCCGTGGCCGGCGTCGGCAAGGGCAGCCCGCGGAAAAGCCGCGCGAGGCGCACAAGGTTCCAGGGCAGGAAATAGTACAGATAGGCGCTCACAAAGGCCGGGCGGCTCCAGTAGGGACGGCGCAGCTCGGCCCGCTCCGCCGTGAGCGCGCGGGAGAGCTTCGCGATGTCCTCGGGGAGGGAGCGCCGGTGCGCCGCGGAAAGCGGCCGCACCCGGGCGAGGGCCTCGGGCAGGCGCGCCAGCGCCGCCTGGGCGGCGGCGTCCAGCGGTGGAAAAAGTTCCGACTCCGCCTTCCAGGCTGATGCGCCCCCCCGGGGCTGCCGTTCCGGCCCCCCGCCGCGCGGGCGAGCGCCCCCG
>CAMWTD010000094.1 GCA_947177085.1 uncultured Desulfovibrio sp. | reverse complement strand
CTTTCCAGGAAGTCGCCCAAAAAGGCCGCCAGCGTGGCTTCCGCGCAGAAGGCCGTCTCCGGCAAGAACGGCAAGCTCGCCAAGGCCGGCTCCGTCAAGGCCAAGGCGGCCGCTTCCCGGTCCACCGCGGCCAAGTCCACAGCTTCCCGCAAGAGCGGCCAGAAGACCGTCTCTTCCCTGCAGGCCAAGAGCGGCAGGAGCCGTTCCTGATTTCCCCCTTTTGTGACGCGCTCCCTCGCGGAGCATCGAAAAAACGCGGCACTGCCGCGTTTTTTCGCATCCGCGCCCGGGCGGCCTGACCATGCCGGCGCATCATCACGCGGTGTCCCCGGTGGTGGGACGCCTGGCCCCGAGCCCCACGGGCCTGCTCCATCTCGGCAATGCCTGGGCTTTCCTGCTGGCGTGGCTTTCGGCGCGCAGCCGGGGCGGCCGCATCCTGCTGCGCATGGAGGACCTGGACCCGCAGCGCTCCCGCCCGGCCTTTGCCGACGCCATTCTTGAAGACCTGGCGTGGCTCGGGCTCGACTGGGACGCAGGGCCGGACACCGCCTCGGCCGGCTGCGCGGAGTGCGCGGGCGGCCCCTTTGTCCAGGGCCTGCGCGGCCCGGTCTATGCGGCCGCCCTTGCGCGCCTTGAGGCCGCTGGCCTCACCTATCCCTGTTTTTGCAGCCGCAAGGAATTGCGGCAACTGGCCTCGGCCCCCCACCTGGGCGAGGAGGAAGCCGCGCCAGCCGACCCCTGCCGGGATCTTGACGCCGCGGCGCGCCAAAGCCTGCTGGCCGCCGGGCGTCACGCGTCCCTGCGGCTTCGCTGCCCGGCCGAAGCGATTGCCTTCGACGATGAAGTGATGGGCCCGCAGCGGTTCGCGCCCGGGGACTTTGGCGGCGACTTCGCCCTGCGCCGCTCCGACGGCGTGGTGGCTTACCAGCTTGCCGTGGCCGTGGACGACGGCCTCATGGGCGTGACCGAGGTGGTGCGCGGGCGCGACCTCCTGCCCTCCACGCCGCGCCAACTGCTGGTCATGCGCTCACTGGGGCTCAGGCCCCCGCGCTACGCGCATATCCCGCTGCTGCTGGATGCCGGGGGCGAGCGCCTTGCCAAGCGCCATGCCAGCCTCTCCCTCGCGGCGCTCAGGGCGCGGGGCGTGGAGCCCGCGCGCATCACCGGCTATCTTGCGGGGCTTGCCGGCATCAACCCGGGCGGCGCGCCCGCGCATCCCCGGGAGCTCGTGGGGCGCTTCTCCCTAAATACCTTGCCCCGTAATGATATGCGCGTTATGGAGGAAGACGTGGCGCGCCTTGTCGGCAGCAACTGAGACATGAACCGTGAACCCATGAGGAGGCCGCGCATGGCGGAACTGGACCAGAAATTCCTGGACGAGACCTTCCCTCCGGAGCGCGCGGACGCCTTTTTCGACGCCCTGTTCGGCGGGGCAGAGGAAGGCGCGTACGATATCCGCCTGGTTCCCCTGGGCGTGACGGACAAGGAGGCGCGCCTTGCCTTCCAGCTTACCCAGCGACCTGGCAAATGCCTGAAATGCAGCCTTACCTATGGCCTGCCCCAGGTGTTCAAGCGCCATCCCATCCTTGACGTGGCGGGCGTGGCCCGCGCCGTGGCCGGGCGGCTCGGTTGGGCGGGCCAGCCGGAATGGGACCTGGGCCCCACCGAGGAAGTGGACGCCGGGACGCATGTCATCCCGTTCAGGCTCGTGCGGAAGTAGGCGCAGGGAAAGACGCAAAATGGCGCGCCCTTTGCGGCATGCGGCAGCGCGCCGGATGCGCTGTCACAGGCCAAGGCGGTGCGCCTTTCTTCTGGATCTTAAAAAAATCCCGCGTTGCGCTAGAAATCCAGCTTGAACCGCATCCCGAGGCCCAGGGCGGAATCGGGCTGGCTTGAGCCCGCGCTCTCCGCGGCGTGCTGCTCGTCCTTCAGGATGAGCTCCGGGCCCACGCGGATGCTGAGGTCGTCCGTGGGCTCCACGTCGGCGAAGGCGCGCACCACATGCTGGCGGTCACGCACCAGTATCTCGTCCGGCCGCATGGACTCGCGCATGGGCGTGACATTCCAGGTGGTGGTGGAATCCTTCATGCTCAGGCCGAGCGACCCCCTTGGCCTGAAGCCCCGCTCCTCCGCGGCCTTGGCCTCCTCGGCCTGGGAGGCCGCGCGGGCCGCTGAAAGCGCCCGCTCGATGGCGTCGCCCGTATCCACCGCGCCCTTGCCCGGCAGCCGCTTGCCCGCGGCGTTTTTGCCGCTTGCTGCCTTTGCCTCCTTGCCGCGCCCGGCCTTGGCGGCGCTCGCCCCGGTGACGGCTTTTTGCTTCAGGCTCTGCGCCGGGACGCCGCGCCGCCAGATGGCCGCCTTGCGGTCCTCGGACTGGCCGAAGGCCCAGGACTGCCCGTGCAGCGCCTTTTTCCCCGCCTGCTGCTGGCTGGCCGCGCTGCCCGCCCATGCGTCCGGCAAATCCCACAGGCCCGGAATGAGGAACAGCAGCGGGGCAAGGCCCGCCAGGAGTTTCGGCCAGCGCCCCGGGCCTTGCGAGCGCACATCCCCGCAAGACAAGAAAACCCGGCCTTGGCCGGGTTTCCTGAACTTCATGGCCGCGCGCCCCCGCCGGACCGGGCCCCGGGCACGCCCACGGCCTTTTCTTCTTCCAGCAGTTCTTCCGTATCCACGATAGGGAAGGCGGGCGAAGCCCCGCTGTCCGCCCAACCGCCGCCAAGGGCCATGCACACGCTGACCACGGCATTGAGCCTGTCGCGCAGGGCCGAGGCCAACTGGAGCTCGGCGGCGAAGAGCTGGCGCTCGGCGTCGAGCACGGTGAGATAGTCGGTATAGCCGTTGTCGTACTGGAGGCGCGCGATCTCCGTGGCGCGGCGGAGGCTCTCCACCTCGATCTGCATACTGCGCACGATGGCCCCGGCCTCGCGCTGTGCCGTGAGCGAGGTGCGGATATCCTCGAAGGCCGTCTGCACGGTCTTGCGATAGGCGGCCTCGGCGGCGCGCTTCTGGGCCTCGGCGTCCTTGAGGTTATACCAGTTGTTGCCGAAATCGAGCAGCGGGATGGAGCCGCTCGCCCCGTAGCTCCACGTGGCGGCCGGCCCGGAGAACAGGTTGCCCACCGCCGCGCTCAGGGTGCCGAGCGCGCCCGTAAGCGAGATGGAGGGGAAGAACTGGGCCCGGGCCACGCCGATATTGGCGTTATAGGCCATGATCAGGTATTCGGCCGCGCGGATGTCGGGGCGGCGCATGAGCAGCTCGGAGGGCAGGCCCGTGGGCAGCACCGGCGGCGCGGGGAGGCTGCCGATGTCATGGCCGCGCGGCATGGCGCGGTTGATGATGTCGCGCGGCGAGCGCCCGATAAGCACGGCGAGCGCCGCCTCGGCCTGGTCCACGGCCACGGTGCTGGTGTGCACCTGGGCGCGGGCGATCTCCACCTCGGCGCGGGCGCGCTGCCAGTCGAGCTCGGTAATGTCGCCCTGCTCGTAGCGGCTCGTGTAGATGCCGAAGGATTCCTCGCGGCTCTTGAGCGTGCGCCGGGCCGTCTCGAGCTGCATGTCCAGCGCGAGCAGCGCGAAATAGCCCTGCGCGGTCTGGGCCGCCACGGAGAGGCGCAGGGCCTCGTGGCCGATGACGCTGTTCATGAGCACGTCGCTCAGCATGGTGCGCCGGTTGCGCGCCTTGCCCCAGAGGTCGAGCTCCCAGCCGGCGGAAAGCGCGCCCTGGTATTGCGTGGTCGAGCGCGAAAGCCCGCTCTGCGAGAAGGGCACGGTATTGGGGGCCTTTTCCGAGGCGCTCTGTGCGGTGGCCGCGCCCGTGCCGCTCACCTGCGGGAAGAGGGCCGCGGTGGCCACGCCAACCTGGGCCGCCGCGGAGTCAATGCGCGCCAGCGACTCGGCAAGGTCCTGGTTCTGCGTGAGCGCGTCGTCAATGAGGGCGGTGAGCACCGGGTCGTTGAAGCGCGTCCACCAGTCCGTATCCAGCGGGGCCGAGCCCAGGTCCACCGAGCGCCATTCCTTGGGCAGATCCTGCTCCGGCCGTTCATAGCGCGGCGCAAAGGAACAGGCGGCGAGGGCGCAGGCAACGCATGAGCAAAGGATGCCCACGGCAAGACGTTTCAGGGCACGGCCCCCCGTGCGTGGCGTGGATGCGCTGAAACTCATAGGTCGTCCACCTCCCCGTCCATGCTGCCCTTGCCGGCATTGGGGTCTGTCTTGCCGCGCAGCTTGAGCGAGATCTGCATGATGAGCTTGAAGAAATAGGGGAGGAACACCGTGGCGATGCAGGTGGCTCCCAACATGCCGCCGATGACCGCCGTGCCGATGGAATGGCGGCTGTTGGCGCCCGCGCCGGTGCTGATGGCGAGCGGCACCACGCCGAGGATGAAGGCGAGCGAGGTCATGACGATGGGCCTGAAGCGCAGGCGCGCGGCCTGCATGGCGGCGACGTCGAGGCTGCGGCCGTCATGCCAGGCGTCCACGGCGAATTCCACGATGAGGATGGCGTTCTTGGCGGCGAGGCCGATGATGGTCACGAGCGCCACCTGGAAGTAGACGTCGTTCTCGAGGCCCCGGAAATAGGTCGCAACCAGCGCGCCAAACACGCCAAAGGGCACGGCCGTGAGCACCGAGAGCGGCAGGGACCACGACTCGTACTGCGCCGCCAGGATGAGGAAGACCATGACGAGCGCCAGCACGAAGATCATGGTGGTGTCCGAGCTCGCCAGCTTTTCCTGCAGGGCCGAGCCCACCCAGCCGAGCGAATAGTCGTTGGGCAGGGTTTTGGCCACCGCCTCCATGGCGGCCAGGGCCTGGCCCGAGGAATAGCCGTCCGCCGGGTTGCCCATGACATGCGCGGCCGGGAAGACGTTGTACCGCTCCACCACCTGGGGGGCCGTGCGCCGCTCCAGCGTCATGAGGGCGGTTAATGGAATCATCTCGCCCTTGTTGTTGGGCACATAGACGTCGGAGAGATCCTCGGGAAGCTGGCGGAACTGCGACTCGGACTGGAGGCGCACCTGGAAGGTGCGGCCCATATAGTTGAAGTCGTTGACGTACATGCCGCCGAAAGTGGCGCTCATGGTGGTGAACACGTCGCTGATGTTGACGCCCATGTCCTTGCAGCGGTCGCGGTCGAGATTGGCGTAAAGCTGCGGCGAACCAGTGGAAAAAAGGTTCTGCACGCTGCCGATGGCCGGATACTTGGGCGTGCCGTCCGCGTTCCTGCTCAGGGCCTCGGCCACGAAGGCGTTGGCCTGCTTCTCGAGGTCATTGAGCGTGCCGTCGCCGCGCATCTGGATATAGCCTTCAAAGCCGCCGGTCGTGCTCATGCCGCTGATGGGCGGCGGCAAAAAGCCGAGCACCACGGCCTCGGGCTGCATCATGGTGACGGCCTTCATCCTGTCGGAGATGGCCTCGGCCGATTCCGACTTTTCCTTGCGCTTGCTCCAGGGCTCCAGCGTTGTGAAGAAGGTGGAATAGTTGCTCTTCACCGAGACCGTGGTGATGTCGATGCCGTTGATGTTGGCGAGGTGCTTCACCCCCGGGATCTTGAGGCCGTAGTCGTTGATGACGTCGCCCACCGTCTCGGTGCGCTTGAGCGACGCGCCGTCGTCGAGGATGGCCATGCCGAGGGTGTAGCCCTGGTCCTCGTTGGGCACGAGGCCGCCGGGCACGACCTTGAAGAGCCAGATGATGCCGACGAACATGAGGGCCGTCAGGATGAGCGCCGTGAGGCCGTGGTCCTTCAGGTAGCGCACGCCGCGCAGGTAGGCGTGGGTCACGCGGCCGAAGGTGTAGTCGAACCAGACGAAGGCCTTGGGCGGCTTGTAGTCGGCCGCGTGCGGCTTGAGCAGAAGCGCGCACAGCGACGGCGTGAGCGTGAGCGCCACGATGCCCGACAGCGTCACCGACACCGCGATGGTGATGGCGAACTGCTTGTACATCTGGCCCGCGAGGCCGCCCATGAAGGCCACGGGAATGAACACCGAGCAGAGCACGAGCACGATGGCGATGACCGGGGCCGTGATCTCGTTCATGCTCTTGGCCGTGGCTTCCTTGGGCGGCAAATGCTCGCTGCTCATGATGCGCTCCACGTTTTCGAGCACCACGATGGCGTCGTCCACCACAAGGCCGATGGCGAGCACCATGGCGAAGAGCGTGAGCGTGTTGATGGAAAAGCCGAGCGCGTAGAGCCCCGCAAACGTGCCGATGATGGACACGGGCACGGCGATGCAGGGGATGAGCGTGGCCCGCCAGTTCTGGAGGAAGACAAAGACCACGATGAACACGAGGATCATGGCCTCGAGCAGGGTGCTGATGACCTCGTGGATGGATTCGAGAACAAAGTCGTTGGTGTCCACCACCAGCTTGAACTCCATGCCGTCGGGCATGGTCTGGGCGATCTCCGCGAGGCGCGCGGAGACGCGGTCGCCCGTGGCGATGGCGTTGGCCCCGGGGAGCAGGTAGACGCCGCCCATGCAGGCGGGCATGCCGTCGAAGCGCGAGGACACGCTGTAATCAAGGCCGCCAAGCTTGATGTCGGCCACGTCCTTCAAGCGCAGCATGGCGCTGTCCGGCCCGGTGCGGATGATGATCTCGCCGAACTGCTCGGGCGTGACGAGACGCCCCAGGGTGTCGATCTGCCAGGTGAGCTGCGTGTCCTTGGGGGCGGGCATTTCGCCGAGACGCCCGGGCGCGAACTGGGAGTTCTGCTCCTGGATGGCCGCCGCCACCTCCTGCGTGGAGATGCCGTACTTGGCGAGCTTGTCCGGCTGAAGCCAGATGCGCATGGAGTAGTTGCGGTTGCCGAACACCGAGCAGTCGCCCACGCCGGCCACGCGCTTGAGCTCGTCCACCACGTTGATTTGCATCCAGTTGTGGAGGTAGACCTCGTCATAGCGGCCGTCCGGCGAGAAAAACGAAAAGAACATGAGCGCGGCCGGCGAGCGCTTGACAACGGTGACGCCCTGGCGGCGCACCTCCTCGGGCAGGGTCGTCTGCGCGAGGTTGACCTTGTTGTTGACGTTGACGAGCGCCATGTCCGGGTCGGTATCCAGCGAGAAATACACGTTGATGGTGCCGGAGCCGGAGCCCGAGGCCGCCGTGGACGTCATGTAGAGCATGTTTTCCACGCCGTTGATGTTCACTTCCAGCGGCGCGAGCACCGTGGAGGCGATGGTCGCCGCCGATGCCCCCGGGTAGCTCGCGCTCACGTTGACGGTGGGCGGCACGAGGTCGGGATACTGGGCGATGGGCAGCGCCGTCATGGCGAGCAGGCCCACCAGCGTTATGACGATGGAAATGACCGACGAAAGGATGGGACGGCGGAGAAAGAGATTCGGTTTGGCTGATACTGCCATTGCGCGTACCTATGTCCGGCGGGCCGGGGCTGCCGCCGGTTATTTCTGACCCTGTTCCTGGCCTTCGCCCTTCTGCTGCGCCTGGCTGGCGTGGAGCTCCTCCTCGGGCGGCATCACGCGCACCTTGGAGCCTGGCCTGGCCTTCACCTGGCCCTCGCTGATGATGCGGTCGCCCGCCTGAAGGCCGGAATCAATGAGGTAGCGGTCGCCCACGGTGACGCCGATGGTCACGGGCCGGGCGGAGACCACGTCGTCCTTGTCCAGCGCCATGACCGTGGCCCCCTTCTGGGTGATCATCACGCACTTCTGCGGCACGAGGATGGCGTTTTTCAGCACGTCGCCCGACATGTAGATGCGCACATACTGGCCGGGCATGATGGAGCGGTCGGCATTGGTGAACACCGCGCGCGCCTGGATGACGCCGGTGGTGGGCTGCACCTGGCTGTCGATGAAGGTGACTTCGCCCTCGCCGTCGTACATGCGGCCGTCGAGCAGGCGCAATTTCGCCGTATAATGGCCGTTGGGCGGGAACTCGAGCTTGCCCGCCGCGGCGAGCTGCTGGCGCAGCATACGCTCCGGCGCGGCGATGGAAAAGTCGATATACATGGGGTCGGTCTGGTTGACGTAGGTCAAGAGCGAATTGTTGCTGACGAGGTTGCCCGGGGTGTAGTTCTCCTTGCTGCTGTAGCCGGAGACAGGGGCCGTCACCTGGCAGTAGTCGAGATTGATCTGCGCCTGCCTCAGTTCCGCCTTGGCGGTCTCGTAGGCGGCGCGGGCGGCGTCGCGCTCCTTCTGGGAGACGGCGTTCTT
>CAMWTD010000093.1 GCA_947177085.1 uncultured Desulfovibrio sp. | reverse complement strand
GGGCGCGCGCGCGAGGGGGTCGGCCCAGCTGACCCTACTGCGATTGCGTCAGGATTTTCCGGTTCGACGGACCTATGGGGGCGCTATGGGCGCAAGCAGCCGCGAGCTCAGGCTCGGCATCTTGCGTATTGGCGGCGGTGCGCCTGTGATGGTGCAGAGCATGACCAATACCGATACCCGCGACGCGGAGGCGACGCTGGCCCAGATACGCCGCCTCGCGGCCGCGGGGTGCGAGGCCGTGCGCGTGGCCGTGCCCGACGAGGCGGCGGTGAAGGCGCTTCCCGCCATTCGTGCCGGCTCGCCCGTGCCGCTTATTGCGGACATCCATTTCGATTACCGCCTCGCCATCGCCGCCCTGGAGGCCGGCCTCGAGGGCCTGCGCATCAATCCCGGCAATATCGGGCCCGCCGCCCATGTGGACCGCGTGGTGGACGCGGCCAAGGCCCATGGCGCGGTGATGCGCATCGGCGTCAACGGCGGTTCGCTTGAAAAGCCGCTTCTGGAGCGCTTCGGCGGCCCGCGCCCCGAGGCTCTGGTGGAGAGCGCGCTCGGCCACCTGCGCCTTCTGGAGCGCCGCGGTTTTTACGACGTCAAGATCTCGCTCAAGTCCTCCTCGGTGCTGGACACCATCGCCGCCTACCGGCAAATGCGCGCGGCCTGCGACTGCCCCCTGCACATCGGCGTCACCGAGGCCGGGGGCTCCATGCGCGGCACGGTGAAGTCCTCCGTGGGGCTCGGCATCCTGCTCCATGAGGGCATCGGCGACACCCTGCGCGTCTCGCTCACCGCCGACCCGGTGGAGGAAGTGGCGGTGGCCTGGGAAATACTGCGCTCGCTCGGGCTGCGCTCCCGGGGGCCGGAACTCATTTCGTGCCCCACCTGCGGCCGCACCGAGATAGATCTTTTCGCCCTCCTGCGCGCCGTGGAGGAGCGCCTCGCCGCCGCCACCGCGCCCATCAAGGTGGCGGTCATGGGCTGCGTGGTCAATGGCCCCGGCGAGGCGCGCGAGGCGGACATCGGCCTTGCCGGGGGCCGCGACAAGGGCATCATTTTCCGCAAGGGCCAGGTCGTGCGCGTGGCGCGCGGCCAGGAGGCCCTGCTTGCGGCATTCATGGAAGAGCTCCAGAAGCTCCTCGACGGCGAAGACATCCCCGCCAGCGACGCGAGGGCATGAGCCTGCGCCGTTCATCCACTTACCGCCATTCCGCAAAGGACACCCATGCGTTTCAGCTCCTGCTACATCCCCACGCTCAAGGAAAGCCCGGCCGATGCCGAGGTGGTCAGCCACAAACTGTTGCTGCGCGCCGGCATGGTGCGCCGCCTCACTTCCGGGCTTTATATCTACTTGCCGCTCGGGCTCAAGGTCATCGACAAGATCGCCAATGTCATCCGCGAGGAAATGGCCGCCGCTGGCTTCCAGGAACTGCTCCTGCCCATGGTGCAGCCGGCCGACCTCTGGAAGGAGACCGGCCGTTGGGAGCATTATGGCAAGGAACTGCTCCGCTTTCGCGACCGCAATGACCGCGAATATTGCCTCGGTCCCACGCATGAGGAGGTCATCACCGACCTTGTGCGCGGCGAGGTGCGCTCTTACAGGCAGCTCCCGGTGCGCCTCTACCAGATCCAGACCAAGTTCCGCGACGAGATCCGCCCGCGCTTTGGCCTCATGCGCGGCCGGGAATTCCTCATGAAGGACGCCTATTCCTTCGATGCGGACATGGAGGGCGCGCAAAAGAGCTACCAGCTCATGTACGACGCCTATGTGCGCATCTTCACGCGCCTCGGCCTGCGCTTCCGCGCCGTGGAGGCGGACACGGGCTCCATCGGCGGCAATTTCTCGCACGAGTTCATGGTTCTCGCCGATACGGGGGAGGACACCATCGCGGTGTGCGATTCCTGCGACTACGCGGCAAACCTGGAGCGCGCCGAGGCCGTCTGGAAAGGCCAGGTCTGCACAGACGCCTGCCCGGCCGTGAAGCCCGTGGCCACGCCCGGCGCGCATACGGTGGAGGAGGTGACGGCCCTGCTCGGCATCTCCCCGAAACAGCTTGTCAAGACCATGCTCTTCAGCGTGGACGGCGAGACCGTGGCCGTGCTCGTGCGCGGCGACAGGGAGGTCAATCCCGTCAAGCTCAAGAACCTCCTCAAGGCGCAGGAGGTGGACCTCGCCACTACCGCGGCGGTGGAGGCCCTCACCCAGGCCCCGCTCGGCTTTGCCGGGCCCGTGGGCCTGCGGCTCCCCATCTATGCGGACCTCGAGCTTCAGGGCGGCACGGATTACGTCACCGGGGCCAACAAGGGCGACACGCACCTTCAACATGTGGACCTCAACCGCGACGCCAGCATCACCGCTTGGGCGGACCTGCGCGAGGTCATCGAGGGCGACGCCTGCCCGCGCTGCGGCGGCCGGCTTTCGCTCACCCGCGGCATCGAGGTGGGGCACATCTTCATGCTCGGCCTCAAGTACAGTTCCAGCATGCACGCGGCTTTTCTGGACGAGAACGGCAAGGAAAAGCTCATGATCATGGGCTGCTACGGCATCGGCGTCTCGCGAGTGGCCGCTGCCGCCATCGAGCAGAACCATGACGACGGCGGCATCGTCTTCCCGCCCCCTGTGGCGCCCTTCGACTGCATCCTCCTCAATCTGGATCCGCGCGATGAAAAGGTCACGGCCGAGGCCGAAGCCCTGTATGCCATTCTGGAAAAGCAGGGCGTGGATACCCTGCTTGATGACCGGGAGGAGCGGCCGGGCGTCAAGTTCAAGGATGCCGACCTCTTGGGCATCCCTCTGCAGCTCGTGCTCGGCGGCAAGAGCCTCGCCCGCGGCGTGGTGGAAGCCAAGGACCGCAGGAGCGGCCAGAAGGCCGAGCTGCCGCTCAATGGCTTTGCCGAGGCCTTTTCCGCCTGGGCCGAGACCGTGCGCAAAGCCTGGGCTGGGCGCGGGTAACACGGGCCTTCGGCGGCATCCGGGTGCGGGAAATGTGTGGCGACGAGGCGGGATATGACGGCAAGGACGGGTGGGAGACGTCCTTTGCTGAAGATGCGTCCGCGGGCGGCGTGACGCCCGAGGGCATCCTCACCGTCCGGGCCCTCACCGAGCGCCTGCGCCGCACGCTGGAAACCCGCTATCCCTTTGTCTGGGTGCGCGGCGAGGTGAGTAATCTCTCGCGGCCGGCCTCGGGGCATGTCTATTTCAGCCTCAAGGATGCCGAGGCGCAGCTCCAGTGCGTCTGGTTTCGCAGCCGCCAGCGCGAGGCGCACACCTTTGACCCGCTCACGGGCGAGGTCTTTGACGGGCCGCGCCCCTCGCCGCTGGAGGCCCTTGCCAACGGGCTGGAGCTTCTCTGCGCGGGTCGCGTCAGCGTCTATGCGCCGCGCGGCCAATACCAGCTTGTGGTGGAGCTGGTCCAGCCAGCGGGGGCCGGTCTGCTGGCCCAGGCCTTTGAGGAGCGCAAGCGCAGGCTCGCGGCCGCGGGCTATTTCGCGCAGGAGCGCAAGCGCGATCTTCCGTGGAACCCACGGCGCGTGGCCCTCATCACGTCCCCGCACGGCGCGGCCATCCACGATTTTCTGGAGCTGGCCGCCGCGCGTGGCTGCGCATCCGAAATCCGGCTTTTCCCCGTCCCCGTGCAGGGGCCGCGGGCCGCGCCGGAGATCGTCGCCGCCCTGCGGGAGGCCAATAGCCAGGGCTGGGCCGAGGTCATCGTCCTCATCCGCGGGGGCGGCTCGCTGGAAGACCTCTGGGCCTTCAACGAGCCGCCTGTGGCCGATGCCATCTTTCGCTCCGGGCTGCCGGTGCTGGCGGGCATCGGGCATGAGGTGGACGTGAGCCTCGCCGACTTGACGGCGGACAGGCGCGCGGCAACGCCCTCCCATGCGGCGCAACTGCTCTGGCCGCTTCGCGCCGAACTGCTCCAGCGCGTGGACGACCTGGAGATGGAGCTCGCCCGGGCGCTTGCGCAAAGGCTGGAACGGGAGGAACACGCCCTGCGCCTTTTGGAACGCGGCCTTGCCTGGGCCTCCCCGGCACGACGGCTGGAGCGCCTCGGGGAACGGCTCGGCCAGCTAAGCGCCGCGCTCATGTGGGCCACGCGCCGTTTACTGCAGGAGTGGGCGCGTGTGCTGGACGATGTGGAGCGGCGTCGGCGAGCGGCCTTCACTGAAGGCGACCTGCGCGGGCTGGCGCTTCGGCTGGAAATGCTGGGGGCGGCTCTGCCGCGCCTCCTCTCGCAGCGGTTCGCGGGAGCCGGGGCTTCGCTTGCCGGACTGGAGGAGCGGCTTTCGCGCGCCGCTTCGGACCTGCTCACAAGCCGCGCCGCCACGGTGGAAAAGCTGGAGCTCAGGCTTGCCGCGCGGGACCCGCTTGCGCCGCTGCAAAGGGGCTATGCCCTGCTCTACCGGAAAAATGGGGCCCTTGCGCGCTCGGTCACGGACTTTGCGCCCGGGGACGAGCTGCGCGCCCGACTTGCGGACGGAGCCCTCAGCGCGCGCGTGGAGGGCGTGACGCCCGGCGCAGAAAAAGGAAATCGCCCATGAATACAGTACAGCAAGAGCTGCCGCGCCACGGCAGCGGCCTCGCCGTTCCTGGCTTCATCCTCGGACTGGCCCTCCTTCTTTCCGGTACGGCGGCCGCTGCCCCAGCCGGGGAGGGCCTCCGCCTCACCGCGCCGGAGAGCGTGGCCCGGGGCGACGCCTTTGTGGCCCGTCTCACTTCCGATGCTCCCGTGGAAGCGGCAAGCTTTTTCTGGCGCGGCAAGCGCCATGTGGTTTCCGCCCGCGAGCTTGCGGATAGCGGGCAAGGCCGCGCCTGGCAGGCGGAGATCCTGCTGCCCGCGCCGCTGGAGGAAAAGGCCGCGAGCCTTGGCCTCAGCGCCTGCGTGGGCAAAAAATGCCCGAAGCCAGAAACTTCGCGCGAGGTGCGCCTTTTTGACCGCAAGCGCCCGGTGCAGCGCCTCACCGTGGACAGGAAATATGTGGCCCCACCGCCTGAACAGGCTGCGCGCATCAAGCGCGACCGCCAGAAAGTCGCCGCGGCGCTGGCGCAGCCGCTGCCGGAGCAGCTTTGGGAACTGCCGCTGGACCGGCCGGTCCCCGGCTCGGTCTCGAGCCTTTTCGGCCTGAAGCGCGTATTCAACGGCGAGCCGCGAGGGATGCATCGAGGTCTCGACCTGCGCGGCGCGGAGGGCTCGCCCATCCGCGCTTGCGCCGACGGCGTGGTCGCCCTTGTGGACAACCTGTATTTTTCCGGCAATGCGGTCTATATCAATCACGGCAACGGCGTGTTCAGCTCCTACCTGCACATGTCGAAGCCGCTGGTCACGCCCGGCGAGCGCGTCCAGCGCGGCCAGGTCATCGGCCTTGTGGGCGCAACGGGCCGCGTGACCGGGCCGCACCTGCATCTCGGCATGGTGGTACAGGGGGAGTCGGTCGACCCGCAGCCCTTGCTCGCGCCCGCGGAGCACGGGAAGCGGGACGCCGCGCCCGCGGGAGGCGAGAAGAAATGAAGGGCAAAAAAGCGCTCCGCTTTGAGGAAGCCATGACGCGCCTCCAGGAAATCGTCGCGGCCCTTGAGGAAGGGGAACAGCCGCTCGAAAAGGGCATCGCCCTCTACAAGGAAGGCGCGGCCCTGGCGCGATTTTGCCGCGAACAGCTCGAAAAGGCGCGCCATGAAATTTCCGTCTGGCAGGAGGGAGAGGCCGCTCCCTTCACCGCGGCGGAAGTTGACGAAGAGGAGGAAGGCGCATGACAGGCCGGGACGCACACGAACAGGCACGACACATGCCCGAGATCATGGATCCCGTCTCCATGAAGGAACTGCTCAAGCGCCGCGGCGTTGCCGTGGAGCTCTGGCTCGCCGCCTGCCTCGATGACCGCGAGATGCCGCCGCGGTTACGCGAGGCCATGCTCTACAGCCTCCAGGCCGGGGGCAAGCGTCTTCGGCCCGTGCTCTGCATCACCTGCGCGGAGTTGTGCGGCCTCGAAGAAGTGCGGATGCTGCCCTTTGCCGGGGCCATTGAGATGATCCATACCTATTCGCTCATCCATGACGATCTCCCCGCCATGGACGATGACGACCTGCGGCGCGGCAAGCCCTCCAACCACAAGGCATTTGACGAGGCCACTGCCATCCTTGCCGGGGACGGGCTGCTCACCGACGCCTTCGGCTGCATGTGCCGCGCGCGCGTCCCGGCTCAGCCGCTCCTGGCGGCCATCGCGGAAATCGCCATGGCCGCGGGCTCCTCCGGCATGGTGGGCGGCCAGGAATGGGACATGATCCACACGGGACGCCCCTCCATCAGCCTTGAGGAACTCCAGACCATGCACGCCATGAAGACAGGGGCGCTCTTGCGGGCGTCCTGCGTGTGCGGCGCGCTGCTGGCCGGGGCGGACACGGCCGTCATCGACGCCATCGGCGAATATGGCTCGGCGCTCGGCATGGCTTTTCAAATCGCCGACGACATCCTTGACGTCACGGCCGACACGGCCGTGCTCGGCAAGCCCGCGGGCAGCGACGCGGCGCAGGGGAAGAACACCTATCCCTCCATGGTGGGCCTTGAGGCAAGCCGGGAACTGGCGCAGGCCCAGGCGGCGCGGGCCAGGGCCGCGCTTGCGCCCTTCACCGGGCAGGAAGCGGCCTTCCTGCGCGCGCTTGCCGACTACACCGTGAGCCGGGCCTGCTGACATGGCTGCAAATGCTCCGGCCCGTGGTCTCCGGCTGGCGGACATCGGCGACCCAGCGCAGCTTGTCGGCCTGCCTGACGCCGATCTCACGCGGCTCGCCGGAGAGGTGCGCGAGCGCATCATCGCCACCGTGGCGGCCAATGGGGGCCATCTTGCGCCGTCCCTCGGCGTGGTGGAGCTGACGCTGGCCCTGCTCTCGGAATTTGACCTCAACCGCGACAAGCTCATCTGGGATGTGGGACACCAGGCCTATGCCCACAAGCTGCTCACGGGCCGCGCCGCCGAGTTCGCCAGCCTGCGGCGGCTGGGCGGCATTTCCGGCTTTCCGCGCCCCGGGGAAAGCCCCTATGACCATTTCGGGGTGGGCCATTCCTCCACCTCCATTTCCGCGGCCCTCGGCATGGCGCAGGCGCGCGACCTTGCCGGTCTCCGGCATCACGTCATCGCGGTCATCGGCGACGGCTCGCTCACCGGCGGCGAGGCTTTTGAGGGACTAAACCTGGCCGGGCACATGGGCCGCAGGCTCATTGTGGTGCTCAACGACAACGAGATGTCCATTTCGCCCAATGTGGGCGCGCTCTCGCTCTTTTTGAGCCGCACCCTGTCGAGCCGCTGGGTGCGCCAGACAAGGCGCGAGGTGCTCCGCTTCCTGCGCAGCATCCCGCGCATCGGCCAGAAGCTCGCCATCTACGCCATGCGCGGGGAGTGGAGCTTCAAGTCCTTCTTTACGCCGGGCATGTTGTTTGAGGCCTTCCGCTTCACCTACATCGGGCCCGTGGACGGCCACGACATCCCGGCGCTGCGCCGTCACCTGCAAATGGCGGCCGCCGTGGAGGACGGCCCGGTGCTCCTGCATGTGCGCACCCGCAAGGGCAAGGGCTATGCCCCGGCGGAAAGCGACCCCACGCGCTTCCATGGCGTGGGCCTGTTCAGTCCCGAGACGGGGGAGGCCGTGGCTCCGGCCGGGCAAACATCGCCCCCGGCCTTTACCCGCGTTTTCGGCGACACGCTGGTGGAGCTGGCCGAACAGGACCAGCGCATCATCGCCATCACGGCCGCCATGCCCGAGGGCACGGGCACGGACAAATTCCGCGCGCGTTTTCCCGAGCGGTTCGTGGATACCGGCATCTGCGAGCAGCACGCCGTCACCTTCGCCGCGGGTCTTGCGAGCCAGGGCTTCCGGCCGGTGCTCGCCATCTATTCCACCTTTCTCCAGCGCGGTTACGACCAGGTGGTGCACGACGTCTGCCTCCAGAACCTGCCCGTGACCTTTTGCATCGACCGGGCGGGCCTTGTGGGGGCGGACGGCGCCACGCATCACGGGGCCTTTGACATCGCCTATTTGCGGCATGTGCCCAACATGCGGCTCCTGGCCCCGCGCGACGAGGACATGCTGCGCCACGCGCTGAAAACCGCGCTCGCGCTGGACGGCCCCTGCGCGGTGCGCTATCCGCGCGGGGCGGGCGTGGGGGTGGAGCGCCAGGGTCCGCCGCGCGTGCTC